>JAFSGW010000011.1 GCA_017440585.1 Clostridia bacterium
GACCGCTGTCTGTTCCGTTTACCTCACCTTTTTCGTTTACACCGTCACCTACTCTTACCTGTGCACCCTGTACCATTGTAAGACCGAGAGGCATTGTTGTATAACCAAACTTTGTACCTTCACTGTCCTTACCTGCTACCAAGCCTTCACCTGTAACTGTAAGGTTAGCATCTGCTGTCAGAAGAACATCTGCACCAAGCTCGAATGTACCTGTGCTCTTACCGCCTGTTACAAGCTTTGCAAGTACGCCATCTGCAACTTCAACCTTTTCTTCAGTGTCTGCACAAAGTGTAATTGTAGCAATTTCTTCAGCACCGGATTCAGCTACTGCATTAAATGCAGCCTGAAGTGTCTTATAACCAACTTCTCCGATTGTTGCCACATTTTCAGGTTCAAACACATATGTTCTGCCGATTACGTAGCTTACTGTTTCATCAGCGGGGTTATACATTCTGAGCTCAAGTGTTACCTTAAGGTCGGGGTTTGCTGTGATAAACTCAGATGTGAAGAATACACCGCAGTCAAAGTCCTTAACTGATTTATATACATCGTTGTATGTTACCTTCAAGCCGGGCTTACCAAGCATTGCAGAAGCGTATTCCATAATCTTAAGCTCTTCATCTGCCTTAAGAGTTACGTCCTCTAAGGGAACATTTACCCAGTTTTCGCTCCATGCATCGTACTGACCGGAAAGGTAACCGTCTGCACCACCGGCAGCATTAAATGTTACGTCCTTGTTTATCTTAAGAACATAATCTGCATACCAGTTGTCATAGAAGTTGAGCTGCTTTTCTGTAACCTCATCTGCCTTGAAGTTAAGTGCAAATGTGAGCTCGTCATTGTCAATCTCTGTTACTGTAGCTGTGGGAAGAGCAGGAATAGTAAATACATAAGTTTCGCCGATTGTATAGCTTTCTGTCTCATCCTCATTGTTATACATTCTGAGCTCAAGTGTTATTTCAAGGTCGGGGTTAGCTGCTATGAATGCAGGTTCTAAGAATATACCGCAGTCAAAGTCCTTAACCTTTTCATATACTTCCTTGTATGTGTACTTCAAGCCGGGCTTGCCCATAAGTTCGGAAGCATATTCCATAATCTTAAGACCTTCATTCGCCTTAAGAGTTACCTTTTCAAAGGGAACATTTACCCAGTTTTCGCTCCATGCATCATACTGACCGGAAAGGTAACCGTCAGCACCGCCGTTAGCGTTAAGGTCTATGTCCTTGTTCACCTTGATAACATAATCCGCATACCAGCTGCCGTAGTACTCGAGCTGTTCTGCTGTAACCTCATCTGCCTTGAAGTTAAGTGCAAATGTGAGGTTGTCATTGTCAAGCTCTGCTACTGTAGCTGTGGGAAGCTCGGGTTTATCGTATACAACCTCGTCAACAGAATTGTCTGCAAGGCTGAGTGTTACGGAAGATTCCTCCTCGCTTGTTGCACCAAGAAGACGAACACCACCTGTTACAGAGGACTTACCTGTTACTGTAAGAGAACCGCCGTTGCCTTCTGCTGCATCAAGTACAACACCGTTAGCACCCTCAACGTCACCACCGTTAAGTGTAAGGTTGCTGCCTGCATTGTTCTTGATAACAGTGCTGTTGGAACCTGTTGTCTTAAGAGCACCTGTACCAATGTTATCCTTAATTACAAGGTTACCATTGTTTTCAATAAGTGTGAAATCTTCTTCGTCACTTACACCTGTGATTGTATTACCCATAAGGTTAAGTGTGACAGGCTCGCTTCCTGTTTCTTCAGCTACAAGTGCAAACATAGCTACGGAATTGTCATAAACAGACAATGTTTCGTTTGTTTCCACGTTCTTAAGAAGAATGAGCACATCACCGGGCATTGCTTCATCAAGTGCTTCCTGAAGTGTCGTATATGTCTTGCCACTTATTGTATTTTTAACTACATCTTCATTTTTATCAAAGATAGTTACGCCGGCAAATTCTCTTGTGGGATTGAAGCCTGTGTAGTAGTTACCCTGAGTCCACAACTGATTGAATACGATTAAGACTTCATGGTATTCCTTCACATCTTCTTCATGATCATTTAACTCATGAGGATCCAGCTTATCGGTTCTTCTGAACTTCCATTCATCATACTGAGCATAGCTGGGCTTACCTGCGGCTTTCCACTCACAGTATTCATACTGATTCCAGTCACCATAAATTACACCGCAGTCTACAAATTTAGCAGTAATATTCTTGCTGCTGACTACAAATGTATCGCTGCCTTCTGCTGTATTATGGTTAGTGTCGTCGCCGAGGAAACCGATAAGCATACCTGCACGACGGTACTGCCACCACTGATAGTTGGAAGCAACGTCATTGAATACGTCAAGCTGTGCTGCTACGTTACAATTTGTCATTGTAATATCGCAGTTCTTGTATGCATAACCTAAGATACCGCCTACGGGAGAATCGTATGTATCCCAGAGAGCACCAATCTTGTTTGTTTCGTCAACATTAATATTTGTGAACGTAATCTGGGACTCATTACCTTCTCCATCCACACCTGTTGCAAAGCCAAGGATACCTGCACTGGAACAGTTGTAAACATAAATTTCACTGTTCTTGATATTAATGTTTTCAAATGTACATTTACCGTATGCCGCTGCTGCAACTAAACCGGAATAGTCACAAGAAATAAGATTTGCACCGGAAATTGTAAGGTTCTTGATTGTAGCATTGTGTACATAACCGAACAAACCTTCGTAATGACCTGTGTAGTCCCATGCCTCTTCATGAGGTATCATGTGCATACCTGAAATTGTATGATAGTTACCATCAAACGTACCCTTAAAGTAATGCTGCTGTTCCTCATACTTACTATGATAGCTGCCGATGGGTTCCCAACCTGTGTTATCGTCATTTACATCGGAAAGGTCAATGTCATTCATAAGAATGTAGTGTGCTGCATTGTATGTTTCATTGTCCGCATTTACAAAATCACGCATTCTCTTCAAATCCGCAAGGTTGTAAATCTTATAAGGATCATCCTCTGTACCGGAACCGATAAAGTCATTATCGCCACGGTCGGGTATACCGATAAATTCTGCATTGCCTGTAACTTCAACAACAGCACCGCTTTCGTATTCTGTTGTACCGTCTGTAACAGCAACAAAGCCATCTTCTGTATATACACGAACGCTGTCGCCTTCTGTTACATATGCAGTTTCAAATGCTGTACCATTCTTTGTAAGGTTAGCACCTTCGCCTGCAGTTACAACTGCTGCATCTTCAATCGTAAGGTAAGCTGCCTTACCCTCATATGTGCCACCTGCAACTGCCTTTTCACGGTCAACAATATACGCACCTGCTGCAGGAGTATAAAGTGTAAATGTAACTGTATCACCTGTAGCAGCCTTTACAAATTCTGTTACATCGATCTCTACCCAACCGGCTGTGCCAACTGTAAATGTATTGTCAGACCAAACAATACCTTCAACGTTTGCAACATCCTTTGAATGGTGACCAACATTTTCATCATCAACAGTTATATCAACTGTATTAGCCGCAAGCTTCATTGTGGCACCTGCAACCGTATTTTCCTGAACCTTCTCTGCTACATAAAGATGAAGCTTAACTGCCTGGTTTTTATCGAGAGTAGGTTTCTTGAACATAACAAGAGGAATTCTGGGAGCACTTGCATTTGCAACTGTTCCTGTGTATGTAGCAACTCCATCAGCATCTGTATCTGCTGCGTCGGAGTTACCGTTAGCAGAATCGTTTGCAGATGTGATATAAATCATATTTGATGTGTTGTTACAGTCTACTTTGCCATCATCACCAACACCGCTGTATTTATTGGCGAATGTATCACCGATTGTTGCATATTCACTTACAAGTGTAACAGGAACTTCAAAAACGATATGGTCATCAAGTGCCCCATGGTCGCTCGTTACTGTTTCGCTACTTGCTGTTTCACTGTTTAAAATATAAGCATCTGTTCCTTCGCTGTTCTTGATGTAGAAATCACCTTCAGGCACAGTATACACTACCGTATTGTACGGAACATATTTTTCTGGTTCCGTATAAACAGCTGTATCTCCCTCAACGTATTTTACTGTCACATAAATACCGTTAGCAGGAATTATTGCAACAATATACTCACCAAGGCTGTTAACAGAGGCACTGAGAGTTTCTCCCTTTTGAGCTTCTGCCAAAACTTCTGTACCGGATGCATTCAAAAGAACCGCTTTTTCCAAATCGCTCGTTACGGGATTCGGGAAAGTAAGAGTCATTTCACCTGCAATATTTTTGCTGTCAACATCATACTGTAAAAGCTGAACATTGTACTTTGTCTTTGCAGTGTATTTATTTGTTCCGATAGTGTATGTGTTTGTTGTAGCTGTGGGCGTAGCTCTAAACTCTGTTGCATAATCAGGTACATTTGCGAGAGCACCTGTCATTACAACACCATTGGAAGAAATAGTTGTACAGTTTGCCTTATCAACATCTGTTTCATTACCGTAATTCTCATCATAACCATCACGGTTATACTGACTAAGTATTGCAAGATATGTTGAAGCAACCTCTTCAGTAATACCATCCATCAGAAGGACGTCACCATTATCTCTTCCCATCCAACCTGCAAAGTTAGCCTCATCTTTCCACTTAGAATTATTAGTTTCAGCTTCGGTTAACAGTGCACTAGTAAGAGTAGTAGTGTAGGCATGAATAATACCAATCTTTGCACCGGGACTAAGATTAGAATAATTGTCGTTAATCTTATCAACAACACCATCACCTAAAATGTTTCCATTATATCTACTAGTATTCAAGTATGTTGTGTTACCAGTTGTATGCCCGCCTGCACCATCACCGGCAGCACCTCTGCTGATAATTGTGTCATAACCCTCTGCAAATCTTACTTTACCAATTAAAAGAACAGAAGTTCTTGTACCATTATTTGTAAGAACATCATAATTCTTGTCCCATTCATTGGGACGATAATTCATAAGACCTGTTTCGATCAAAAGGGCTTGAAGCTCGGAATAAACATAGTAGTTATCATCACCTGCAGCATCACCATAAAGGTCTACTCCTGACGCTTCCGTTGTTACAACATTATAATTTGAATTGTCGTACAATGCATCATATGTTGTCTGGAAATCAAGAAGAATGATTTCACCGGGGTTTTCTTCAGCCCACTGTGCAATTGTTTCTGCAATGGGTCTGAACTCACTAAATGCGGGACCATGTACAGCTACAAAGCTGCCATCCTTCTGACGTGAAAGACGAATATCAAAGTATCTTACACCCCAGTTAAGCATCTCAAGAACTGTTGCGTCCTGTGTCTGTGAACGCTTAACTACAGTGCTACTTGTAGTGTCGGGGTAATTAACATCCCCGCCATTATCCGCGTAAAGCTTACCACCTTCATTAACAAAAGCAGTACTCTTGTTTGCAAAAGCATTGTGTGCACCAAGGAACTTCATCTGTGTAACCCATGTACCACCTGTTACGTTGTTCCTGATTGCCCATGCACCAAGGGTGTTTGCGTTATCAACTGTTGTAGCATATGTGTATGTGATATTTGTACCACTAACATCTCTTGAGTCAAATATATGACCCTTGAAGTAAGGAATTTCAACATCTTCAACAGAAAGTGCTGTTACCGTCTTCGGGTATTCAGAAAGCCCTTCTGTTCCACTTGCTACACCCTCAATTGTTACTGTGTAGTTTTTCGTCATTCCTGTAACTTCATAAAGACCGAAGTTATCAAAAGTTATGTTTCCACTCCACGCAGCAACAAAATTAACATACTTATAACCCTCGGTGTTTGTAAATACAACCGTGTTCTGACCTGTTGCCGCTGCAAATCCTGTTTCACGGTCATTATCTCCTGCACCGATTACCATTGCCTTGTTATTAGTTTTAAAATCGTTACTTAAGCTGACTCTCTGCCACTTAATATCTTTTGCACTTGCCTGATTATTGTAATATGTAAACACATATGTCTTTCCGGCTTCAATAGGCCAGCTTCTCTGCAATGTCTTGGCATCAGAACTACCGCCACCGGCTTTCGTAGTGATTGTTCCATCATCGTTCACGATAGCATTTTCCATTACACCGCCGGCAGCATTGTACCAACCATAAATTCCATTTGCAAAATCGCCATTGGGAATAAAGTTGTTGCTTGCAATAGTACCTGTTATCTCTCTCCATGTAAAGCTCTTACCATTGCTTAACGATGCAACATCAGCATTCTTTGTAACCTTAGTCATTGCAATTGTCTTGCTTTCGGTTGCATTCTGTACAGCAGCTTCATATCCCACGTTGCTTCCGTTTTCAGAATAATATACAGCACTTAAAGGATATCCGTTAGGATATACAGTTGTGTCATATGTAATCTCCTGCGTAAAAGAGTCAATAACATTTCCTTCAACAGAATATTTAACTGTAATTTCTCTGCTTGTTTCAGGAAGGGTTAATTCATAAAGTTCGAAGCTTTCATAGTAGCCATCGCACCAACGATATGCAAATTCAATGTTGTCTGTTGTAGACGTGAAAACATATGTTTGTCTTTCCCAGTTAGCTCCCTGAGAAAAGATATAATTTGCTTCGGTTCCATTAATAACAATCTTTGCCCATTCGTCGGATATGTTTTTACCAGTCATTGCCAATAGATATTTTTTTCCAGCTTCAAGACCTGCAATTTTTCTCTTTAAAGCTCTCGGGCTACCACCACCATTATTATTGCCACTTGTATCATAATTAGTATCGGCATAATAAACATCATTTACGTTTACAATATCGAATCCTGCAGAATTAATAATTGTGCCTGTACCATCATACCACGCGGAATATCCTTCGCTGAAATCCCAGTTAGCTCCAATAAGGTTTGTTGTGCCTACATTATAGTTTATATCACCAACAAGATAGTTAGTTGCACCAGCCAGTGCCTTCGGGAATACAGTCACAGTTTTCGCACTACCAGTTACTGTCGCATTGTCAAATGTTGTGGAAGGTGTAAGTGTAACTGTTTCAACCTTATCTGTCTGTGTTACATCACCACTGTTAGAAACAACGCTTGTATTGGACGATGTCCATGTCACATCAACTTTTGTACCAAGTATATCTGTTGCTTCAGAAGGAAGGGTGATAGTTGCACCCTTGCTCATTGTGTCAATCTTCAAATCATTAAGTGCTGCAGCAATTGTGGACGCATCAGAAGTTGCAGGATAGTTACCTGCATAAACTGATGGTTTTAACACTGATATTCTATTATAATCCTTACCACCATCTGAACCTCTGTTCATACCGATGTCACCAAGACCATTAAACTTCGTTCCGTTATTATATTTCACCTGAACCTTTGCTGTGCCATCAACGAAGTATGTTGATGTATAATATTCATCTCCGCTAACAGCTATTCCGTCAGGATCGTAGTTCCTTATAAGAATCTCTACCAAATTACTCCCGCTAGCAACAGTGCAAGAGTATGAGCCATCACTCTCAGTTTGCATATTTGTGGTATCTAAATATGCAACTGAAACATTAGCCATATTAATTCCAAAGGGATTGTTCCAACCATCGTGCCCCCATCTGACATTAAACTTATTGCCATTGGTACCATAACGCATACCAGCAATATGGTTTCCGTTTATATCATGTAGAACCACATCTCCCCAGAAACAAGTGTATTCGGGATAAAAACTGAAAAGTACCCAATCCTTTCCTGATGCATAATCGGGAACATCTACGGTAACAGAGTTCTTTGTTCCGTTACCTTTATAATTTGCATAGGCTTGGATTCGCGGTGCACTGATACTTCCTGCAACATTCAGCAGGCTCCCATTGTCAACTGCCGTATTTCCATTACCACCAGACCATCCGGAATTTGGCCATGCTGTTGCAATAGCCGTATCATTTGTTGCCGTAGGTGCAGGATTTGTTGAGTCAAATAAAGCCGTCGTCGTTTTTGCATATTCCAAAAGAGCCTCATCGCTCATTTCCGCCGCACTTACAGTCAGGCTCATTGCAGGCATAACACTCATTACCATAGCAAAAGCCACTATAAATGCTAAAAATCTTTTTAATTTCATTTTAATCTCCTCCATAAATTTTTTTGTTTTTTCCATATTGTCGGGAGGATTTGCCTTCACACTGTCGACCTCAATGCTTTCGGCCCTGTTCCGGGGGCATCACATTTTTTCATATTATTCATGAAAATACCCCCCCCCCCAGGATATAATTATCCATTATTTATTATAGTAACATTTTTGTAGGTACTTGTCAACCTTTTCCACCTTTTTTCTTTTCACAAAAAGCAAAAAAAGCCAATGAAGCTTTCAAGCTTCATTGGCTTTTTTTAAATCGTTTTATTCGTAGTCCTTTACAAGCAACGCCCTTACATATCCCCTGTCCTTACTTGTAGAGTCAATGTAAAAGCCTCTGCCGTAATAAAACCGCACCAAGCTGAACACCTTGGACGCAGTATGCAGGCAAATTCTCTTCACCTTATTGTGGCGCATGGTAATGTCAACCATGTTCATAAGAGCCTTACCAATACCAAGGTTCTGGTACTTTGTGCTCACGCCGAAACGGCTTAAGTATGCCTCCATGGTTTCCTCGTTTATGCCAACCCTCACACTGCCCACAACCTCGTTGTCAATGTAAGCCACAAGCACAATTTTTTCTTCAATGTCGCGGTGTATATCCTCTATCGTCTCGTTAAGTGCAGCAATGGTATCAAGCCCTGCCAGCTCACAGTACTTTTCAAAAGCCTCTGCCGTAATCTGTCTTATTGCCTCGGCATCGTGCTCACTGGCACGCCTTACCTCAAAATATTTGTTCATATAATACAATCCTTTCTGCCTCCCTCCCCGAGGGAGGTGGCTCGCCACCGGCGAGTCGGAGGGAGTGTCGCAATTACGCAATCCTTTATTTACTCACTCATAAGAAGCTGCATAACTGCCTTCTGTGCATGCAATCTGTTCTCTGCTTCGTCAAAAATAACGCTCATGGGTCCGTCAATAATGTCCTCACTAACCTCATAGCCACGGTATGCAGGCAGGCAGTGCATGAATATTGCATCGTCCTTTGCTAAGCCAAAGAGGTTTTTGTCAACCTGGTAGCCCTGGAAAGCCTTTATTCTCTCCTGCTTTTCAGCATCCTGACCCATGGAGCACCATGTGTCGGTAATAACAACGTCGGCACCCTTCACAGCTTCCTTAGGGTCGTTTGTGAGGATAATTCCGGCACCTGTCTTCTTTGCATCGTCCTTGGCATTTTCTACAACCTCATCACAGCAGGTATAGCCCTCAGGCGATGCCACAGCAATGTCAACACCCAGCTTTGCACTGCCGTACAAAAGTGAATGTGCAATGTTGTTACCGTCACCAACGTATGCAATCTTCAGACCGCTTCTTTTGCCCTTGTATTCTTCAATTGTCTGGAAGTCTGCAAGTATCTGGCAGGGGTGCACAAGGTCTGTCAAGCCGTTAATAATCGGAATAGAGCCGTACTTTGCCAAATCCTCTACGTCGCTCTGAGCATAAGTTCTTATCATAATACCGTCAAGGTAACGGGAAAGCACATTTGCCGTGTCGTAAATGCTCTCGCCTCTTCCAAGCTGAATGTCGTTTGAAGAAAGGAACAAGGCTCTGCCACCAAGCTGACCCATGCCCACCTCAAAGGAAACTCTTGTTCTTGTGGAGGACTTTGAGAAAATCATTCCCAGTGTCTTGCCCTTTAATGGCTCGTTTACAATGCCTGCCTTTAAGTCGCTCTTCAGTTTTTTTGCTAAATCAAGTATTTTGTTTATTTCATCTGTTGTCAGATCGTGTAATGTCAATAAATGCTTCATATGTAATCATCCTTTCATTAAGCTTCCCGCTGTAAGTTCCACGGGACATTGCCTACCCAAAGTCAGCCCACATTCTCGCATTGCCTCAAGCCCAACTGAAAATGAATGAATGGCTGTGTCCCTGTTCCTTATAAAACTGTTGCAATTACCTAATCAAAGTATCCTGCAACATACTTTATCAAAGCACTTCCCCAAGTGCTTTGATAAACTCATCTGCCTCTTCTTTACCTATAATAAGCGGAGGCAACACTCTGAGTGTGTTACCAACAGCACCCACAAGTATTTTCTTTTCAAAAAGCTTCTTTCTCGTATCGGCAGCCGCTTCCTTGAGCTCAATACCAATCATAAGCCCCTTATGGCGTATTTCCTTAACCTTGTCACCAAGCTTTTCTTCAATTTCGCTCACAATATAGTTACCCATCTTTTCAGCATTGTCACAAAGGTTTTCCTTTTCAATGGCTTCTAAAACCGCAAGCCCCGCCTTTGTTGCAAGAGGGTTACCGCCGAAGGTGCCTCCATGGTCACCGGGGGCGAATGCATCTGCAACAAACTGCTTTGCACAAACTGCACCAATGGGTATACCGTTACCAAGTGCCTTCGCTAAAGTAAATATGTCGGGCTCAACCCCAAGGGTCTCGTAACAGAACATCTTACCACATCTGCCTATGCCCGTCTGTATTTCGTCAAAAATAAGTATAATTTCCTTTTCGTCACATATACGGCGTACTTCCTTAATGTATTCATCCTCCACGGGATGCACACCGCTTTCACCCTGAACGGGTTCAAGAAGGATTGCACAGGTTTTGTCCGTTATTGCCGCCTTCAAGGCTTCAATATCGTTTATTTCCACCTGCTTAAAGCCGGGAATAAGGGGGTAATAGGGCTTCTGATACTTCTCCTGCCCCGTTGCCGCAACTGTTGCCAGTGTTCTGCCGTGGAAGGAGGATTTTAAGCTTATAACCTCGTACTTCTCAATACCCTTTTTGTAAAAATAAATTTTTGCAAGCTTTATGGCACCTTCATTAGCCTCTGCACCGCTGTTTGCAAAATAAATTTTATCCGCACAGGACAGCTCCACAAGCTTTTTTGCAAGTAATGCCTGGCTTTCTATGTAGTAAAGGCTTGAGGTGTGCAGAAGCTTTCCCACCTGCTCCTCTATCGCCTTTGTAAATTCCTTATGATTGTACCCTAAGGCGTTTACCGCAATGCCTGCAAACATATCAAGATACTTTTCACCTTCGTTTGTATAAAGATACATTCCCTCGCCCTTTTCAAATGCCACGGGCGTTCTTTCGCCGAAGGTATTCATAAAGTAATTTTTATCAAACTCTTTAATTTCACTGAGTTTCATTGCCTCATCTCCTCTTTTGTGCATTATTATACACCTGTATGCAAAAATATGCAACACTTTTTTTGAAGTATTGCATACTTTTTTAAACAACTTCAAATGCGTTTTCAATAATCTCCACGCTGTACTCGCCCTCAGCGTCACCGGTTATACTCACAACGTCAAACCGTGCAGGTATATTATTGAGGTTATTAAGCTTCAGGTAGGTCTGTGCCGCCTTTATAAGCTTTCGTTGCTTAAAAATATCAACAGTTTCGGCACCCGAGCCGTGAAGAGTATTTTTCCTTAGCCTTACTTCCACAAAAACAAGGTGTTCCTTTTTCTTTGCTATAATATCAATCTCCCCTGCACGGGGCACGTTAAAATTTCGTTCAATGACCTTATAGCCCTTTTTCTTAATAAGCTTTACGGCAATATCCTCGCCCTTGTTTCCTATATCACGCTTTAACATATCACACAAACTTCTTTATAAAGGTTTTTCTGTGCACTTCGCTTGCTCCATACTTCTTAAGCATTTCAATATGGAGTGCTGTGCCGTAGCCCTTATGCTTATCAAACTGATACTGGGGGTACTTCTCAGCAAGACCTGCCATATATCTGTCACGGGTAACCTTAGCCAATATGGATGCCGCCGAAATGGATGCACTCTTGCTGTCACCCTTTACCACGCAGGAATGAGGATATTCGCAATCCTTTATGCAGTCACCGTCCACAAGCACATAGTCAATTTTTGTTTTCAAATCGGCAAGTGCTCTGTTCATTGCCATATATGTGGCATTCCGTATGTTATATTCGTCAATTTCCTCAACGCTGGCTGTTGCAACAGCCCAGGCCACAGCCTTTTCCTTTATAACATCGTAAAGCATATCACGCTTTTTTTCGCTTATTTTCTTGGAGTCGTTAAGCCCTTCAATGATAAGCCCCTTTGGAAGTATCACCGCTGCGGCATACACGTCCCCTGCAAGAGGGCCTCTGCCTGCCTCGTCAACACCTGCTATAATATCGTAATCTTCGGCAAAAAGGGTGTTTTCAATGTCCCACATTGCCAAAAGGCGCTGTGCCTCTTCTTCCTTTGTAAGTCTCGGCATATTATTCGCCAACCTTCTCTAAAGTAATTTTACCAATCTTTGCACCGCGGAACTCGTCAAGCACAACGCTCGCACCACGGAGCCCGTCGTATTCGTTCCCCTTTAATATAAAGCCACGCTTTCTGCAAACCTTCTCTAAAAGGTCGTACATACTGTCGTTTTCATCAAGCTCAATTTTGTAGCGGGCACATAAAAGGTCGGGATATTCGTCACAGAGCCTCTTTAAAAGGTTTGCCGCAAGCTCCTCTGTATCTAAAACATCGTCCTTTATGGAGCCGATAAATGCCAGGTTAAGAGCAACCTCATTGTCCTCAAACTTGGGCCAGAGAATACCGGGTGTATCCAAAAGTTCAATGCCACCGGGCAGGGTTATCCACTGCTTGCCCCTTGTTACACCGGGTCTGTCGCCAACCTTTGCAGCCACCTTACCGTTGAGCTTGTTTATAAAGCTCGATTTTCCAACGTTAGGTATACCGCACACCATTGCACGGATAGGTCTGTTTACAAGACCACGCTCCTTGTCACGCTCTATTTTTTCCTTCATAAGGTCACGGATTGCTGTTGTAAGCTTTTCAATGCCCTTGCCGTTAATACTGCTCACAGTTACGGAAGGGTAGCCTTCCTTTAAAAAGTAGTTCTGCCACTTCTGTGTTTCGTTAGGGTCGGCAATATCTGTCTTATTTATTATAATAAGTGTTTTCTTTCCTCTTGAAAGCTTGGGAAGGTCAGGGTTACGGCTTGCAAGAGGGCATCTTGCATCCACAATTTCAATGATGCAGTCAACAAGCTTCATGCTGTCTTCCATCATTCTTTTCGCCTTGGTCATATGACCGGGAAACCAATGTATATTCATTCTTCTGCCTCCTTTAAAAACAATGCCTTATCTTCTGATAAGGCATCGTAACAGTTTATTTTACTATACCAAATTTGTTTAAAGGCCAGAACCTTAACACAACCTTGCCCTCAATTGCATCACAGTCTACAAAGCCTACCGACTCACTGCGGCTGTCACGTGAGTTGTTGCGGTTATCGCCCATAACAAAAACATGACCCTCGGGCACAACCCAGTAATTTGAGGAATTGAAGTTAATATCGTGCATTTCCTCGTAAATGTAGGGTTCTTCCAGCTTTTCACCGTCAACGTAAACTGCGTTTTCGCCATAATCAATTTCAACGCTCTGTCCCTCTGTTGCAATAACCCTCTTAACAAAAAACTTTCTGTTTTCGGGGGTAGATTCCCTGGGCTGGAATATTACAATATCGTTATTTTTTGGTGTGTAGCCCAATTTCCAGGTAATGAGCCTCTCCTTATCGTGCAAGGTGTCAAGCATCGATGCACCGTCAACCTGTGCAACGGTCATAATAAAGGTTTTGATAAAAAATGCAACGGCAACTGCAATAACAATGCATAATACCCATTCAAAAATTTCCTGTAACAAGCCCTTACCCTCTTCGGCACTTTCTATAATTTCAATGTTTCTGTTTTCATCCATTTAAATTCGCTCCTTTTCATATCACAGTCTAATATACCACACCCTAAGGTGTATTTCAAGCCGATATTTTGCACTTTTAAGATTTTATTTACAAATTCTTTACCTTTTATTTGCCAAAATCCGATTGACCGATTTTTTAAAAAATGATAAAATATGTTGAATATTTTTAGATATTGGAGGCATTTTAATGTATCGTATAGGATTTGACATAGGTTCAACCACATTAAAGTGTGTAGTTCTCGATGAGGAAAACCATATAATATTCTCCTCCTACGACAGACATCTTTCGCAGATTAAGGAAAAGAGCATTGAGCTTTTAGGCAAAATCAAAGCTCAGTTTCCCAATGAAAAGAAATATCTTTTTGCCATATCCGGCAGTGCAGGCATGGGCATAAGCGACTCTGCCTCCGTGCCTTTTGTGCAGGAGGTTTATGCCACCCGTGCCTCCGCCAACAAATTTCTGCCCGGAAGTGACGTTATTATAGAGCTCGGCGGTGAGGATGCCAAAATTTTGTTTTTGCAGGGCAGCTGTGAGGTAAGAATGAACGGCTCCTGTGCAGGCGGTACAGGTGCTTTTATTGACCAGATGGCAACCCTTTTAAAGCTCACCCCCACCGAGATGAACGAATATGCCGCAAAGCACGAGCGTATTTATACAATCGCCTCCCGTTGCGGTGTGTTTGCAAAAAGTGATGTACAGCCTCTTTTAAATCAGGGTGCAAATAAGTACGACATTTCAGCAAGCATTTTCGATGCAGTTGTTAACCAGACAATCGGTGGGCTTGCCCAGGGCAGGGTTATTGAAGGCAACGTTGTATATTTGGGCGGCCCCTTAACCTTCTTCTCCACCCTCCGTGACCGTTTTGACGTGGCACTGGGAAAACGCGGTACATGCCCTGAAAATTCCCTTTACTACGTTGCATTAGGTGCGGCAATATGTGCCGATGAGGTTTCGGACATTGACGCTGTTACCGAGGGCATAAGAAAATATTCCTCCGACGGTCAGTTCAATACATTGACCCCTCTTTTTACAAGCGAGAAGGACTATGAGGAATTTACTGCACGCCATAAAAAAGCAACAGTCAATTACAAAACTTTATCGGATGCCTCAGGCAAGGTATATCTTGGTATCGATGCAGGCAGTACAACCGTTAAAACAGTAGTTATAAATGAAGAGGAGGAAATCCTCTATTCCACCTATTCCTCCAACAGCGGTAACCCCGTTCCCGTTATAAAATCAATTTTAGAGGATATATACCAAAAAAAGCCCGACATTTCCATTGCCTCCTGTGCTGTTACGGGCTACGGTGAGGATATTGTGAAAAACGCTTTCGGTGTTGACTACGGCATTGTGGAAACCGTTGCCCACTTCACCGCTGCAAAAAAGTTTATGCCCGATGTTGAATTTATTATCGACATAGGCGGTCAGGACATGAAATGCTTCAAAATCAAAAACGGTGTTATAGACAATATTTATCTCAACGAAGCATGCTCATCAGGCTGCGGAAGCTTTCTGCAGACCTTTGCAAATGCCCTCGGCTATGATATTGAGGAGTTTTCAAAGAAAGGGCTTTTTGCCACACGTCCCGTTGACTTAGGCTCCCGTTGCACCGTGTTTATGAATTCCTCAGTTAAGCAGGCACAGAAGGACGGTGCCACCGTGGAGGATATTTCTGCAGGTCTTTCCACAAGTGTTGTAAAAAATGCAATCTACAAGGTTATCCGCCCCTCCTCCAAGGATGCTTTAGGCAAGCGTATAGTTGTGCAGGGCGGTACCTTCTTGAATGATGCCGTGCTCCGTGCCTTTGAGCAGGAAATGGGTGTGGAGGTTGTCCGTCCGTCCATTGCGGCTCTTATGGGTGCATACGGTGCGGCACTCTATGCAAAAAGCAAGAAATGCGAAAAGAGCACCATTATCACAAGTAAGGCTCTTTCATCCTTTGAGCACACAGCAAAAACCGTAAACTGCTCAGGCTGTACAAACAACTGCCTTTTAACCGTCAACACCTTTGACGGTGGCAGAAGGTTCATAAGCGGTAACCGCTGCGAAAGACCCGTCACAAAAAAATCTCCCGACGACAGCTTAAATCTTTATGCTTATAAAAACAGCCTTCTTAAGGCGTATAAAAACTGCGAGGGCAAGCTTGGCACGGTTGGCATTCCCATGGGGCTGAATATGCTTGAGCTTTATCCCTTCTGGCATAAGTTCTTCACCACCTTGGGCATAGGTGTTGTCACCTCGCCTTCCTCCTCCCGTGCACTTTATCTTAAGGGTCAGGCAACAATACCCTCCGACACGGTTTGCTTCCCTGCAAAGCTTTTGCACGGCCATATAAAGGAGCTTTGCGATATGGGTGTAAAAACAATTTTTTACCCCTGCATGACCTATAACTTCAAGGATTTCAATGCCGACAACCACTATAACTGTCCCGTTGTGGCATATTACCCTGAGGTAATTGCCTCCAACTGTCCCGAAATTGAAAAGGTTGACTTTATTTATGATTATATAGGCATCCACAGAAAGAATGACTTTCCAAAAAAGATGTACGGCATCCTCTCCTCCCGCTTCCCTTCAGTTACCCTTTCCATGGTAAAGGATGCCTGCGATAAGGCTTACAAGGAAAGAGAGGCGTACCTTTCCCTGGTGCGTAAAAAGGGTGAGGAAATAATTGCCCGTGCCCGTAAGGAGGGTAAGCACATTATTGTCCTCTCAGGCAGGCCATACCACATTGACGGTGAAATCAACCACGGTATAGACAAGCTCATAACCTCATTTAACACAGCTCTTATCACCGAGGATTCCATCGCTCATCTGTCGGAGGATATCCACCCCGGGGTTTTGGACCAGTGGACCTATCATTCACGCCTTTACAGAGCTGCAAACTACATAACTACACAGAAGGATATGGACCTTGTTCAGCTTGTAAGCTTCGGTTGCGGCGTAGATGCCATC
Organism: Clostridia bacterium; assembly: GCA_017440585.1. Taxonomy (GTDB): domain Bacteria; phylum Bacillota; class Clostridia; order UMGS1883; family UMGS1883; genus RGIG1927. Next base: position 16,702 of record JAFSGW010000011.1, read on the forward strand.
ACAACAGACGAAGTACGTACAATACTTGAAAAGGGCAATAAAATCTATACACAAATCAAAATTGACGAAATCACAAACCTTGGTGCGGTAAAAATCCGTCTCAGGAGCCTTCTTGCAACACTATAACGAAAGGAGAGAATAAAATGGCTGACCATATTGAATTTACAAAGGAAATGAAAAAATCCTACACAATTCTCGCCCCCTACATGCTTGAAACACAGTTTGACATGCTTGGCGATATAATGAAATCCTTCGGTTATAATATAGTAATTCTTAAAAACCGAAGCGAAGAGGTTGTAAAAGACGGCTTAATGTATGTACATAATGACACCTGCTACCCTGCTCTCCTTGTTATAGGACAGATGATTCACGCCTTAAAGTCGGGCGAATACGATGTTGACAAAACCGCCCTTATGATAACACAGACCGGTGGCGGTTGCCGTGCTTCAAACTATATACACCTTCTCAGAAAGGCTCTTGTAAAAGCAGGCTTTCCCCAGGTGCCAGTTATATCAATAAACCTGTCAGGTCTGGAAAAGAACAGCGGCTTTTCCCTTTCTCTTCCCCTTATTGCACGTATTATGGCGTGCCTTGTATACGGTGACGTGCTCATGCTTTTAAAAAATCAGCTCACACCCTACGAGGTTAATAAGGGCGAAACCTTAAAAAAAGTTGAAGAATGGAAAAGGAAGCTTTCTGCATCTCTTTATGCCAATGCTCACTTTTCTTTAGGCAATGTTTATAAAAACATTGACCGCATAGTTTCCGACTTTGCAACAATCGAAATCAAAAAAACACCCAAGGTAAAGGTAGGCGTTGTAGGCGAAATATACGTCAAGTATTCTTCTTTGGGCAATAACAACCTTGAGGAATTTCTCGCATCCCAGGACTGCGAGGTTATGCTTCCCGGTGTAATGGGCTTCATGCTCTTTAAGGTTGACAACCGCCTTGAGGACATAAAGCTCTACGGTGGCAACCCGGCAAAAAAGCTTGTATGTACAATCCTTTTCAACTTTTTCAAAAAATTTGAAAAGGCAATGATAGACTCCTTCTCACGATACCCCCAATTCACCCCTCCCATGCCCTATGAGCACACAAAGAAAAACGTTACAGGTGTTATAGGTCACGGCAATAAAATGGGCGAAGGCTGGCTTTTGACGGGCGAAATGATTGACCTTGTGCAGATGGGCTACGAAAACATAGTCTGTGCACAGCCCTTCGGCTGTCTGCCCAATCACATCTGCGGTAAGGGCATGGTCCGTAAAATACGTGAATTATACCCCGATGCAAATATTGTTCCTATTGACTATGACCCCTCCGCAACACGTGTAAATCAGGAAAACAGAATAAAATTAATGCTTTCAATAGCAAAGGAAAAGCTTCCGCAATAAACTGCGGAAGCTTTTCTTAATGCAGAGTGCAAAGTGCAGAGCACAGAATTATTGTTAAAAATCAACTTGTCTCACTTTTACAACCGAATGCCATAAAAACAATGATAAAATATAGAAAAAATATATTTAGGAGGATTTTTTATGGCATACTATCCGCGATTAAAGGAACTTCGGCTAAGCTATAATTTAACACAAAAAAACATTGCAAGATTATTGCATATTACTCAGCAACAATATTCCAAATATGAAAACGGCCACAATGATTTACCCCTCTCTGCTCTTGTCTTTCTTGCTGATTTCTATTGTGTCTCCGCTGAATATATCTTAGGAAGAAGTGACAATCCATCTTTATAAAATCAAAAAGGGACTTGCAGCGGCAAGTCCCTTTTGATTTTATCTCTCACAACATTCTCTGCGATATATTTCACTTCGTAAAATGCGATATAATTTCGCTTTGCTCAATTGCGATATAACCTCACTTTGTTCGGTTGCGATATGATACAAATCCCTTCGCGTCCCTCAGGGCATATCGTGCCGAAGGTATATCGCTCCCATAAGGGAATATCGCAAATCCCGCAAGGGATTTATATCGCGGAAGATGAATATACAAGCTCAGCTTGTATATTCATCTTCCCACAGTCCCCAGCCGCCAAAGTTATTCTTCCTCATTCTGCCGAAGGAGTCATATCTTTCAGGCATAATAATCTGTAAACCACGCTGCATATCGGGATTACCATAGCAGGAGAAGTAAATTCTGCAGAACTCTGCAAAGTCCTCGGTGGAATTTGTAGCACCATATACAGAGGGTGCATACATATCAGCTGCTATCGCATCATTCCAGCCGCTTCCTGATGACCACGTACCGCAAGCCTGATCGTTAACGTGACCCAGCTCGTGCACAATAGTGCTTCTCATTCCGTTTGCATCAGGGGACCAGTTCAGTCTTATGTATATTACACCGCCACCGCCGTTATAGCTATTGGCACTGTCGCTTCTTGACTTCACCGTAGTAAGGTTTTTACGGTAAATGTAAGGAATTTGTACAATTATATTTTTAAATGTATTAGCATTTGCCTGAGCTATGCCGTCATCCTGTACATACAAGTCTATAGTCTGCTCCAGCTTTCCGCTTGCATCGTAAATTCTGAGTTTATAAAGCATGCCGTTAAGCATTGTACCGCGCCAGAAATCGTAGTTACCTGCCACACCTGCATCGGTTGTACAGTACACACCGCTTGTTCCGGGGATAGTTGTGCTTATTACCTGGTGGCTCGCCTGTCCGTCATAAATATGGCTGTTCTTGCCTCTTTCAAGGAACTCCTGAAGCTTTGTAAGTTGCTCTGCCTCACTGAGTGTTCCGGAAAGAATTTCCGTAAAAAGATTATCCATTCTTATTCTCGGTGTCCATTCGCTGTTTCCGCCGTAACGGCCGAACACGTCACCTGCAACGGATTCGTAAACGCTTTCAAGTCTTTCCTTCTGTGTGCCTGTTAAAAGGTTGTATGCATCTGTTTTTGCCACACGGTAAAGGAGACTGTCGTCCTCAAGAGGCACAAAGCGTATTTCCTTTTTGTTTGCCGCCGTTACAAGTGCAAGGCTTGTTCCGCTTAAGCCAACGTAATTACCGCTGTCCATATGCTTAAGGTAATAGGTTTTGTTGTCCTCTGAGTAATTTTCGCTTTCC
>JAFSGW010000100.1 GCA_017440585.1 Clostridia bacterium
AAAATTACATGATTATATAGAAAACAGTCGGCACAAAATACTATTGTGACAGTCAAAGGAAACTTTAACTGCTCACTAAAAAACAAATATTTAAATTTTAAGGAGAAAATGAAAAATGTCCAGTAGAAATAAGAAACTCGTTCCCCAGGCAAAGAGCGCATTAGATAAGTTCAAGATGGAAGCTGCAAATGAAGTAGGCGTAAACCTCACTCAGGGTTATAACGGCGACTTAACAAGTAAGCAGGCAGGTTCTGTAGGCGGTCAGATGGTTAAGAAGATGATACAGTCCTACGAACAGTCTCTCGCTAACGGACAGAACTAAAAGACGCAGACCATACAAATCGGTTTTTGATTATTAATCTATCAGGTGAAATTTCTTTCAGAAATTTTTCGATTTTATGATTTGTATTAATGTCCGAACTAACCTCTCGCAGTACCCTCGTACAGCTTCGGGTCACTTCGGGCATTTCTGCATCCTTTTCTTCTGCCCGTTATTGCCAGAACTAAAAGGTGCAATTTCTCGCCCGTTATCGGCAGAACTGAATACTATCAAATTTAAAGGGAAATGCTTGACATTTCCCTTTTTTATTGACTTTTTTGCATCTCTGTTATACAATGAAAAAAAAGGGGTTGAAAATATGAAAAAGCTTTTGTGTATTCTATTGGCATTAATTTTTGCAGTTGTACTTATGTCTGCCTGCGGTGACAAGGTCTCAGATGGCACTGCTCCCACTGAGGAAGCACCCACAGAGGCATTGCCAAGCGATGAAGAAATTGCCAAGGCAATCCTTGGCAGATGGATGGGCGGAGAGGAAGGCTCCAGGCTTGGTTATCAGTTCAATGCTGACGGCACAGGTCTTGCGGCATTCTTCCCTTTCACCTACACTGTTGAAAACGGCATAATAACTATAACAATTACGGCTTTTGGTGAAACACAGACGGGCAGTGCAGCCTATGATGTGAAGGGTGACACTCTCACCCTCACCAAGGATGGCGAGGTCTTTGAGCTTACAAGATTCACCGAATAAACATAAAAGGAGATGCAAATGCATCTCCTTTCAGACTGTCGATAAACCCTAAATTTTGCACAATCGCGAAGGGTTCGGGGAAGAAGGTTCCCCGAATAAAATCGGAGGGGCAATCGTATTGCCCCTCCGAAAGTGCCGATTTTAGGGGGCTCGCAAGCCCCTTGCACGAGAAATTGGTACTTTGTTCCCTATAAAAACATTAACAAAAAATATTGCTCTCAGCAAGATTTTTTGTTGCGTGTCGACTTTTTCGACACGCTCAAAGGAGATGCAAATGCATCTCCTTTTTACGTTACATATTATCCGATTCAGGGTCAAAGTCGTCGTCATATATGTCTTCCTGCGTGTTATCGGTATCCTCGGGAATAACCGTGTAGCTGTTACAAAGAGGCTTTACCCCTTCCCACAAAAACAGCTTATAGTATTTTGCAGGCGGCATCATCATAGAAGGATTATCAATATCCATCTCCTTTATGAAAACTACCTCGTCCTCTTCGCTGTAGCCTGCAGCATACAGCTTTGCTGTATTTTTAAGATGTGTGGCAATCTCAACCCAGGCAGAAAGCTTTTCGCCTTTAACCTCAGCCTTTACAATAGCACTTTCAACGCTTTCAATGGTAATTTTATAGTCACCATTGGGGATGAAGCTCATTTCACCAAAATTCATGCTTGCCACATTGTCGCCTATAGCTACAATGTATGAGCCTTCAGCCTCTATTCTTACGGGAATGCCCGTAAACATTTTAAGCTCGTCACCGTCCTGCACCTTACCTCCGTTAACAGTGGCACCGTCACCCGTAATATTAAAGAGGCAGGTTCCCGTTATGCCCGCATCGTAGTATGTATTAAACAAATCCATATACTGGTTTCTTAAGGGATTAGGTCTTCCGCTTGCAAAGTTTTTAAGGTTGTTTATATTATTCTTCCAGCCGCTAAGGCTTCCCAGGCTCCATCTTGCAATATCAGCCGCTTTACCCGCTTCTCTCTCGGAAACCAGCTCATCAAGAGTTGCGGCAATGGTTGTTCCCCGCATAAATGTGCGGAGGTATACCATACTTCTCTGTGCAAATTCGTTTCTGAAGTCTGCATTTTTAAACATTCCCTCAAATAAATCCGTTGCAAATTTCGGATGTCTCGCCTGTGTGTCCGCATCCTTCTGCATTGTGGAGAGGTAGAGTGTATTGTGGTTTGTGTTTTCATAGGAAATATCAAAGTCATGCACCATAAAACGCCACTTACCATCCATTCCGTAAACAGTGGGGTCAATGCTCTCTTCCGTAACTCTCCAGAATTTCATGTTGTTACCGGGCCAGTCATCGTTACCCGCGTGCATATAAATAATCATATAGTCAATAAGGTTATCCACATCCACAACAGAGCAGAATTCCTCATAAACCTCATCCGAGGCAAAATCATTATCCAGAACAAGGCTCTTTACATATGCCCACTGAGTGCGATAATAGGTCTCGCCCAAAAGCCCGTCCTCGTTATCATCCTCAGGTCCTTCCGAATATTCAAGCTTGTCAACATAAGTTACGCCGTTGTATTCAGTATATGAAATAGGCTGTGTCCAGTCACGGTCAAGGAAAACTATATTGTCACCGTCTATTCCATAGTGTGACTCAAGATAGTCCTTATCATACTGCTCACGGCATTCATATAATCCCCAGTATTCACCGTTCAAAAACAGGACCATGGGCACACTCCAAGCCGTGTCAACCCTTGTGTGACTTGCCAGTCTCTGTGCTAAGGGGTCACGAAGATTTGTAGACTGCCAGTCGGAAATACGGAAGGTTACCTTTGAATACTCCTCAACTCCGTCGCCGGGAATAAGGTCATATTCCAAAAGCTTGCTCTGTGTGGGGTCTGTCTTTTTGAAATATACCCTCAGTGACTTTTTCGCAGCAGAACGCGACCCGTGTCCCGAAACCTTCATTTCAATCGTACGGTTAATCTCTGTCTGTCCATCCTTTGTTATGTAGTGAAACACTCCGGGCACCTTATGCTCATAGTTGTAGTTTGTGTAGATACCGTTTTGACCATCCCACAAATCATACTGAGTGGCAATAAGATTAACAAACGGGAAAGTGCCTACATAGTCCCACATTCCCTCGCCTACAAAGTAGGTATTTGAGGAAACATAGCTTGTCTCCCCATCCTTTATAACTGCCGCACGGATAGTTGTACCCTTTGGCGGAGTGGTTGAGCTTGGCTCAATCACGAAAGGCTCAGTATACTTTGCAGATGCTGTGGTGGGCACGTCCCCGTTTAAGGTGTAGTAAATATCGCCCTCACCTGTAAGGGAAACCTCTATAGCCTCCTCATACACGCCACCGTTTATGCTGAATACGGGAGCCTCAGGTGCTGCCTGCACACTTATTCCCCATAAAAGCATAAGAAATGTTGCAATAATTAAACTTTTTTTCATTTTCTGCACCGCCTTTTATATTTAAAGCCCTCGGATGCCGAGGGCTTTATTCTGCTTGTTATCCTAAACAATTCTTCAAATCAAACACGGGCTTGTCATTTTCGTCATATGTAACCTTTAACAAATGTGCATGACGGTTGATGTCATCCAAGGGGTTACCAACAATCTTTTCAAAGTCTCTGGCGTGGAACACACAAATGTCATTACCCTCTTCGTCCTTAACAAAGGAGTTGTGACCGGGGCCGTAAACCTCGTAGCTTGCATCTGTCTTTAAAACGGGGTAGCGTTCCTTGTCCCACTTGTTGGGATCTAAAATTTCATCGTTTTCGTCAATTGTGAGCATACCCATACAGTAGCATGCACCGGTTGCAGAAGCGGAATATGTAAGGTGAATTTTGCCGTTATGCTTCAAAACAGCAGGGCCTTCCTCAACCCATTCGTCCACTCTTTCCCAGTCATATGTGGGAGTGGATAAAATAACCTGCTTGCTTCCAAGCTGATAAGGGCTCTTTAATTCGGCAATGCAAAGGTTACTTGTGCCCTTCCATCTGCCTATTTTTTCTGCCCATACAGTGTACCACTTGCCCTTGTTCTCAAAAACAGTCATGTCTAAGCTGAAGGACTTGAAGCTGAAGCCATCACCTGTTACAGGATGAAGCATGCCAAGTTCTTCCCACTTGTCGTTCATGGGATCGCCTTCGCACTTCATTACAAAAGGACGGATATGCCATACATCGTCAACACGACTTGCAGCAAAGTAAATATAGAATGCACCGTCAATGTAGTGCAATTCGGGTGCCCATATATAGCCGGACATATCCTCGTTTTCGTGCTTTGTCCAAATCTTTTTGGGTGTAGCATCAGCTAAGCCCATTAAAGTGTCGCTTTCACGAAGCATAAGGCAATCGTAATCGGGTGCTGTTGCAATAAAGTAGTACTTTCCGTTAATTCTTGTTGCAAAGGGGTCTGCACTGTGTTTAATCCAGGGTTTCATATTGTTTATCCTTTCAAATTGATTTTCATTGTAAATGTAAGACTCTTGTCAAATCTTTCTTTGTAAGTTTCCCATACAACCTCTTCATCAAATTTGTACTCGAAACTCATTTCATTACCATTATACACTACAACTATGGGCTTTTCAATATCTATAAATGCATCATTTACATAAATAACATCCACGTCTCCATTGACTACAAATCTGTTGCCCTCACGCTCTACGGTAACAGTGCCCTCTGCAGCACTACTTTCCACATAATAGAACATATCGCTCTTTTTTAAGCTGAGGTTCCATTCTATTTTTTCAGGGTACGGATTTCTTATATGCTTACTTACCAGTCGTATTGCATTTGTATCGGCAAAAGTACCGTCCGTAAGCTGCTGGAGCTCTGTGCCGTTATCAATAAAGTTGTGAGGCTTATTCTTGTGGATGAATACACCTGCCACATTTTCATCCTCGCCATATTCCTCTGTCACCTTGTTGCGGTCATAGGATGTGTCTTTTTCACCGCACTGAAGGTAGAGGGGCATATTCTTAACGTTTGTTAAATCAACTCCATTAGGGTGACCTGCGCTCATGTTTGCACTTGCAAAGTAATCTGCCATACGGGCACTTATCTGATAAACACCGTCACCGCCTGCACTGTAGCCCACAAGGTAAATTCTGTCGGGATTTATGTTGTAGAATATTGCAAGGTTTTCAAGCAGCCTCTTGTAGCATTCATAGCTTTCGGGATTAAAGTGTGTATCCCAGGTATCTCTCACGCCACGGGGTGCAATGTAAATACCCTCCTTTACGCTTCCTCGGTAATAGCTCTGCATGGCACTCCACTGTGAATTGTTTAAATCGGGCGTGTCGCTACCGCCGCCACCGTGAAGAGCAATGTACACAGGGTAACCCTCCAAAGGTTCAACCCCCATAATGCTCATAGTGTACTTCATTGTAACATCACCATAAGTGATTGCCTTTTCGTTAACCTCTTTTATTCTGTCGGGGTTTTCTCTTTCCTCAAGCCTTATTGTTTCGGCAATATCCGCTGCCGTGCTCATACGGTTCAGCTTATCTTTAAAGTTGTCAAAGGTCAGCTTATCATTTGAATATATGCCCTCGGCTTCTTTACCCGTAATTCTGCCCTTTAAAAGTTCAAATTCCCACTCGGTTATAGGTCTTTCAGGTTCAAAAAGTCCGTTTTCGTTACCCTTTACAATACCCATTTCAAATGCTTTGTTTACATAGCCGTTATCGCAGTCACTAAAAGCTTTTACATCACTTGTGCCATAGCCAAGCTTTATCATTATCCTCTCCAAAGCCTCTTCACGGGAAATGTAGTACCACTTGTCCATAACACGGTTGTATTCCTCTTCATTTAAGGGCAAAAATCCGCCGTGCTTACTGCCCGTAGGCATTGTGATGGTATCTGTCGCCTTTGTAAACTTACCCGATGCAATGTCATTTGTTAAGTAAGGCACGTAAACAGAGTAATCGTCTACCATTAATGCATATGTATCATCCGTGCCCTTTACAAGGAAGCTTCCCGGGCCTTCACCGTTAGGACGGGGAAATTCATCGATATATTCATAAGGCCCTGATGCGTGGTCACTAACCATCATTTCAATATGACCGCTCTTTTTATAAAAATGATAGAACTTTCCGTCGTTTGCATGGATAATGTTTGAGTCAATTGCACCTATTCTGTTACCTTCGGCATTATACGCCTTAACAAAGTATTCAGGCTCTGTAAATGAACGGAAATCACGTGTTCTTACAACGTATACCGTATCCTGAGGGTTTTCAAGTGTTAAATCCTTACCGGATGCATAAACCAAATACTCTTCCGTGTCGGGGTCCCATATAGCCTCAGGTGCCCATGCACAGCCAATATCATTATTGGCAAACTTAACCATTCTCTGCTCGGACCAGTTTATAAGGTCTTCAGACTCCCATACCATAAGGTACTTGCTTCCTGCTAAACTCCAGGGTCCCCAGCCCTGACCATCCTTTGTGTTTAAGTCAGTTGCTATAAGGTAAAACCTGTCCCCTTCAATGCTTCTTAAAAGGTAAGGGTCACGAAGCTCATAGGTTCCCATTTCACTTTCTAAAATGGGCTTATTTTCGTTCAAGTCAAACCAATTGTAGCCATCCCTGCTTCCTGCAATATGTATGGACAAATGCTCGTCACTGCCGTTTACAAAACCGCGGAAGTAAACGTACAAATAGCCAACCGTCTCGCCTACGGGCTCACATTTTTTAATAACTGTAACCTCTTGTGTGAACTTTGGCTTTATCATACCCAAATCCACAGTTGCAGTAAGTGTAACCTTAACGTCGTTCTCCTGCCTTGTAACCTTTCCCTTAGGTATTACATAGTCACCGTTTGGTATGTCCTTTGTTGAAATAACAGCCTCGTTATCGCTCTTCCATTCAACCTTTTTACCGTAAACCTCATCGGGAAGAGTAATGTTACCCTTTATGCTGTCACCGTTTGCAATTTCCAAAGCCTTTCTGTAGTCCTCCTGCGAGTATGAAACAGAGGGCCTCTTTGAAAGCTTCTTTATCTCTTCATCGCTCAATGCCTTTGCAGTAAAGCTTATTTCATCTGCATAAGCATTAAGGCGTGGGTCGGCAGTAAACTGGCTCTTTCCTATGTAGTTGCTCCTTGTCTCGCCTAAATCCGAGAGGGTGTGTTCGCATTCCTTTTCGGCAGCTAATTCACCGTCAACATATATCTTAACTGTTTTGCCTTCCTGCACCAGTGCAACGTGCATCCACTCGCTAAGCTTTGTAACTCCCTCTGCATCAAGGTTCCATTCATCGCTTCCGTTTATTTTATATGCCGCCCTCAGATTTTTAGTATTTGAGGGTATTCCGAAATATACATAGTTATCCGTGCCCGTGCCAAAGTCAAAAATTCTCTGCCAGCCCTTCTCCAGGCCCGTCATGTTAAGCCATGCGGAAAAGGTGTAGTCTTTAATACCTTCATTTACATTATCGGGCATTTTAACATAGCTTGTACCGCCGTTAAACCACACACTCTTGCCCTTTATTCCTTCATCAAAGTATGTTAAGCGGTAGCTTTCATAATTCAATTCGTTGTCAAAATTAATAAACAAATCCTTCTCACCCTCCTTTGCAAAAGTAGGTATTGTACCAAATCCCATGCTTAAACAAAGAAGCCCTGCTAAAGCTTTTTTCATTATTCTTTTCCTCCTTATCTCGTTTTGCGTAGCAAAACATATCGAATTCGCAACATGCGAATATATCGAATCACAGATATATCGAATTTTGCCCTGCAAAATATATCGAATGCCAAAGGCATATATAATTATTATACAACAAATTAATATCTATTGCAATCAAAAAGGTGCGTTCTCACGCACCTTTTCAGATTTTCCTTAACCTAATGTTTCAAAAGGAATAAAATCGGGGGTTATGTATTTTGCTCTACATTTTTCGGTAATTTCATTTACTTTCTCTTCATTGACAGTTTGGCTTGTCACATCGAGGTAATCTGCACTATGGCACCACTTATCCCAATCAAGCCACAGCCTTTCCTTTACTACGCTTTCATCTAAATCAGCATAATAGGAATAACTGTAATTCATCGCATTTGTGTGAATTTCATTTGCAATAATATATCCTTCGTCGCTTTTACAAATATAATGTCTGTTTCGCTCTCCGCTTACAAGAACTCTGTATGCTTCTCCATCTTTGACAGAATACATATCCCATACAATTTTATCACCGGCATTTACTTTACCGATTAAAAGCTCGTTTACTTCATCACCGTTTATGTCCATAAGGCAATAGCCCACACTCTTTAGCGGTTCTTCAAAGCCAAGCATTATATCAACTAATCCGTACTTTTCTATCAGGTCAACATTCTGCACAACCCTGCTTGTATGGTAATACTTTTTGAGTATTTCATTATATGGGGCAAATTCACTTCTGTTATATCTTTCAGGCTCTCCCCAACTATAGAAATATTCATCCTCTTTATCGTTTTCAAAAACCCAGTTTCCGTCTTCAGAAATATAGTAAACATCCTGATAAATAACCTCGCACACATCATCACCATCATAAATGTTTCGCTTTAATGTCAGTGTGTACTTTTTATCGTTCGTTTTCTTGACAGTCACGCTTTCAAGCTCAGTTCCGTCCCAGCCCACATCACCCGTATAAATATACAGCTTGCCGTCCTTATCCTCGGGAATCAGCTGTTTCCAATACATCTCCACCAATTCCTTTGAAAAATGCTTCTCCATTTCTGCTTTTAATTCATCGGATGTCTGTATCGGGCTTTCACTTGTTACGGATTCACGGCTTGAACCGAATGCAAACTGCGATGGGTCATCGTATGCACGATAATACTGCCCGTATACCCACTTTGACCAGAAATCCTCCGCAGCATAAAATCTTTCAATTATGTACTCATCGGTCATTTCATCCGTTGCGGTCATTGTTTCCGTTTCAATTTCCAAAGCATCCCCAACCTTATTGCACCCTGCCAATAAAGCCAGGCTTATTACAA
>JAFSGW010000101.1 GCA_017440585.1 Clostridia bacterium
AAAAGCTGTCTCGTCTAAGAGGCAGCTTTTTAGTTGATTGCAAGTGAAGGATAGGTACAGAAAAGCGGTGAGATGGAATGAAATTAAAGAGTGTGGTCTTGGTTATGGGATGCATTCTGACGTGGATTCTTCTTTCGGGGTGTTTAAGAAATGATGCAGATTATGAAACATTGAAAGAAACTGAAGAATTAGTTTGTGATGGTTATTCAAAGCTTGAATACATACTTGAGAGTAAAAAATGGAGCGAAAAGCCGAAGGATATGGTTCTTGAACTGTACGAAAGAATTGAGCATTCCTTTAGTATTCGTGAGGAGTACAAGAATGAGCTGAAAGATGAGTATCTTAATAATTATATAGATACAATAGAACTGATAAACAGTATTGAAATAGACCCGGATAATGAAGAATTAGTTTACAATGGCTGGAATGCATTTTCGGATTATGCGGAGAACAGAATCATTTTGAAGTTTGAAAATTTAAGCGATTTAAGGCATGAGATTGCACATCTTGAGGAGGGGACATTTCTTCTGGCAAGCTGTGGGGTGGACCTGGGGTTTGTGTTGGAGGAAGGCCGTGCTTCCTATAAAGAGGGTGAGGCATTGTCTACGACAGAGTGGATTGATGCCATGAGCTTTAATGTGAGTAAGGTTGAAGAAGCACCACTGCTTATTGAAAATGCAAGTGGTTCATATCCTGCCTTTGAAGAAATATATAAGGATATGTTATCTTTGGGAGTTAGTCTGGAAAAGCTTCGGAAAGATGTTGTCATTAACCCCGAAGAAAGGATTACAGACGAGTTGAATGAGATATACGGAGAAGACCGGGGGACAGAATACGTTAAGTGTTTAAATGAATATATAGCTTTTTTCAATAAGCACGGGATAATAGATGCCGAAGGCAATGAAGACGGTGAAACGGCAATTGCTGTTAAGAAAAGGCTTGATAAGCTGTATGGGTTAATGAAAGCCGGAAATATTTCTTGACAAAATTTAATAATGAGATATAATTAGAAGTGCATTAGGGGTGCTGAGAGAAATCGAAGCTGAGAGGTATACCGACCCTTATGACCTGATCAGAGTAATGTCTGCGTAGGCAAATGTACACAAAAGGGAGTGTGTGAAAACACCTCATCCGTCGCCTTTGGCGACACCTTCCCCTCAAGGGGAAGGCTATAAGGTATGATTTAATGTGTATATGAGACGTAGGCTGCGCGCAAGCTTACGTCTCTTTTTTGTCTTAAAATTGAAAGGAGAAGGAATATGGTAGAAGCAAGTGTGGCAATTCAGGTGTTGCCGAAGGTTAATGAAACAAAGGAAACTATAAGAATTGTGGACAAGGTGATTGAATACATAGCTTCATCGGGCTTTAAGTACACCGTGGGACCCTTTGAAACAACAATTGAAGGCGATTATGACAGATTGATGGAGATTGTGAAGGAATGCAACAAAATTTGCATTAATGAGGGTGCACCAAGCGTTATGAGCTATGTGAAGATTTCGTTTAGTCCGAAGGGAGTTCTGACAATTGATGAAAAGGTGGAAAAGCATAATGGAATGAAATCGTCCTGCGGACGGTGAAATCCTGACGGATGAAATCGCAGAGCGATGAAATCGTTGCGAGGCAACGGTTAAGGAAGGAATTTTGCAGGGCAAAATTCGATTGATTCTGATAAGGGAAGCGTGGTGAGGGAATGAAGAAATTTAAAAGCTGGGACAAGGCATTGATTGCGATAATTTTAGTGCTGTGGCAGGTAGTGGGAATGATTGGGGTTGTGCCCTCATTTATGCTGCCTACGCCCATAGATGTGGTGAAGGCTCTTTTTGTCGATTGGCAGCTTATAGGGAAAAACACCCTTATAAGCTTATACGAGGCATTCCTCGGTATGGGCTTTGCACTTATGGGAAGCTTTATTGCAGGGGTTCTGATGGACAGATTCCCGTCCTTTCGTAAAGCGGTGTTCCCTTTATGTGTGGTGAGCCAGACTATACCTACAATTGCAATTGCACCGCTTCTGGTTTTATGGTTCGGGTTTGGTGTGACACCTAAGGTGCTGTTAGTGTTTTTAACCTGCTTCTTTCCTCTTTTGGTGGGGCTTGTTTCGGGCTTTGAAAGTGCTGATGCAGGGATACTCTTGCTGTACCGCTCTATGGGAGCCGGGTACTTAAGAACCCTTTGGGACGTGAAGCTTCCCTACGCGGCAGAGAGCTTTTTTGCAGGGCTGAGGATATCGGCATCATATGCTGTTGTAGGTGCGGTGATAGCTGAATGGCTGGGCGGCGAAGGCGGACTGGGAGTTTACATGACAAGGGTGAGAAAGGGCTTTCAGTTTGACAGAATGTTTGCTGTGATTATTGTTATAAGCCTTTTAAGCCTTGTATTGGTAAAGATAGTGGATATGATAAGAGACAGAGTTATGCGGTGGAGATGAAGCAATTAGCAATTAGTAATGAGCAATTAAGGTGAAATTTTGCGGAGGCAAAATTCGATTAGAATGAAAAGGGGATTTTTTATGAAAAGGATTTTATGTGCCGTAATGGCAGTTATGATGTTATTTGGAATGGCGGGCTGCGGTAAGGATGACGGGCTTGATGAAATTACCGTTGTCCTTGACTGGACACCCAATACTAACCATGCAGGGCTTTTTCTTGCCCAGGAGCTTGGTTATTACTACGATGCAGGGTTAAAGGTTAACATTATACAGCCTCCCGAGGGCGGTGCAGAGGCATTGGTTGCATCGGGCAAGGCTCAGTTCGGAATCAGCTTTCAGGACTCTATGGCACCTGCTTTAAGTGCAAAGGAAGCATTGGACATTGTGGCAGTTGCGGCAATATGCCAGCACAATTTGTCGGGTATTATTTCAAAGGGTGAAAAGGCGATATATTCCTTTAAGGATATGGAGGATAAAACCTATGCCACATGGGGAAGTCCTATTGAGCAGACTATAATTGAGTACTGCATGAATGAGGAGGGCGGAGATTTCAGTAAGCTTAAGATGATTGATTCCACAGTGACAGATGTGCTTACGGCACTTGAAACGGATATGATTGACACAGTATGGGTGTATGAATACTGGGACGTTGTTAAGGCAGATATGGAAGGCTACGATTACTGCTACATGGACTTTAAGAGCGTTGACGAGGTATTGGATTACTACACCCCCGTTATTATCACAAGCGGTGAGTATGCAGAAAAAAACAGCGATGTGGTAAAGAGATTTTTGACTGCTGTGAAGCGTGGCTACACAGAATGCACAAAGGATATTGAAAAGGCGGCAGATGCTCTTTGCAAGGCGGACGAGACACTGCCCAGAGAGCTTGTTATAAGAAGCCTTGAGCTGCTGCAGGACTATTTTGTGGACGATAACGGTGAGTGGGGCTATATTGACAGTGCAAGATGGAACAGCTTTTACGGATGGCTTTATGAAAATGGGCTTATTGAAAAGAATTTAGAGGATGTGGGATTTACCACAGAATACTTAAGATAATGAGCGGACCGTCGGGGACGCCGGTCCCTACGGAATTTCCGCAAGAAGGTGATAAAGATGGTTGTGCTTGAAGGAAAAGGGCTTGGGAAAAGCTATGAGGGTGAAAAGATAATAGAGAATGTTTCGCTCAGGGTTGAAAAGGGCGAGATGGTTTGCCTTTTAGGTGTGAGCGGTGTTGGCAAGAGCACACTTTTTAACATTCTTTCCGGGCTTGAGATGCCTGATGAGGGGGATGTGTTCCTTAAGGGTGAATGTGTTACGGGGAAATCGGGAAAGGTTGGATATATGCAACAAAGTGACCTTTTACTGCCCTTTAAGAGTGTGATAAGAAACGTGATGACCCCTCTTATTCTGAAAAAAACGGATAAGAAAGCGGCAAGGCGTGAGGCAGAGGCTATACTTGAGGAATTTGACCTTGGCGAATGCTTTGATATGCTTCCCCGTGAGCTTTCGGGCGGCATGAGGCAGAGGGCGGCATTGGCAAGAACTTTTCTTACGGGTTGTGATGTGATGCTCTTAGATGAGCCTTTTTCCGCACTTGATGCCATAACCCGAGGAAAAATGCAGGACTGGTTCAGGACTGTTATAAAAAGGCACGGGCTTTCCACGGTTTTTATTACCCATGATATTGACGAGGCGATACTTCTTTCTGACAGAATTTATGTTTTGTCGGGTAAGGTGGGCTGTATTACAGATGAGATACTGGTTGATATAAGTGAGCGTGACAGTTCCTCGGAGGATTTCATAAGGCTTAAAAAAGAGATAATCGAAAAAGTGAAATAATTGAAAAAAGAGCATGGAAATGAGGTTTCCATGCTCTTTTTAGTCGGTATTTTTGGTAATTTTTGTAAAGGAAATTAAAGGGGTGGCGATGAATAAAATTAAGAAAACATACGAAAGGATGAATGAAGTGGAGGCTAAGTTTAAGGTTTCGGACAATGCACTGACGGTGAAGCTTTCAGGGGAGATAGATGCCCAAAGCGTTGGCGTGCTGCGAAGAAAAATTGACGTGGAATACGACTGCAGTGCAGTAAAGAACATGATTTTTGATTTTAAAGAGGTTAATTTTATGGATTCCTCGGGGATTGGGCTAATTATTGGCAGGTACAAGCGGGTTGCTGCATTGGGCGGATATGTGAAAATTAAAAACGCGAATAAAACACTTAAGAGAATTATAGAGCTTTCGGGCTTGGGAAGGATAGTGCGGTTGTGATGACTAATCATATTAAGGTTGAATTTGAGGCTAAAGAGAGCAATGTGGGGCTGGCGAGGATTGTGGCTGTGGGGTTTATGGCACCCCTTGACCCCACCATAGACGAGGCAGAGGATGTGAAGGTTGCCGTGAGTGAGGCGGTGACAAATGCTATTGTGCACGGGTATGAGGGGCGAGAGGGAGTGGTTTTCCTTGAGGCCTTTTCCTACGACAATACGGTGATGTTTTCAGTAAGGGACAGGGGCTGTGGCATTGAGGACATAAACAAGGCAAGAGAGCCTCTTTTTACCACAAAGCCCCAGGAGGAAAGAAGCGGGCTTGGGTTTACGGTGATGGAAAGCTTTATGGATTCGTTACATATTGAGTCGGTTGTGGGGGATGGGACTACTGTTACCATGACCAAGAGGATAGGGAGCAGATAGGAATGCTTGATGAGGTAAAAAACCTGATATTTTTAGCTCAAAAGGGCGAGGAAAAGGCGAAGGAGGAGCTTGTAAGACGAAACATAGGGCTGATAAGGAGTGCGGTGCGGCGTTTTTACGGGCGGGGAGTAAGTGACGAGGATTTGTTTCAGCTTGGAGCAATGGGACTTGTGAAGGCTATAATGCGTTTTGACTTAAGCTATGATGTGGAGTTTTCCACCTATGCGGTGCCCATGATTATCGGAGAGATACGGCGGTTTTTAAGAGACGACGGAATGATTAAGGTAAGCCGAAGTGCCCGTGAGAGGGCGGCTGTGATAAGAAGGATGCGGAGTGAGGAGGGAGACGGAGAAATCCATTCCATTGCAAAAAAGATGGGGATAAGCTATGAAGAGGCTGTGTTTGCCTTAGAGGCAACAACGCCCCCTGAGTCTATGGACAAGGAGATTTTTGACTCAAAGGGGGGCAGGATGAGGGTTGGGGACATGATACCCTCAGGGGAGAGCGAGGAGGAGCGTATTTTAAAGATTGCTTTGAAGACTGCAATAGATGAGCTTCCCGAAAGAGATCGTGAGCTTATTATTTTAAGGTATTACAGAGAGATGACACAAAGCCAGGTGGCAAAGATTATGAATATGGGGCAGGTGCAGGTTTCAAGGCAGGAGAAGAGAATTATTGAAAGGATAAGGGAGAAGATTAGTTAATGAGCAATGAGCAATTAAGGTAAGAGAATGCTCTGCATTTTCGATTATAACGCTTGCACTACAGCGGTGAAGAATAACTGTTGCAAAAAGGAGCACGGTGTGATAGAATAAGTTAACGGATTTTGTTGAAAAGAGGATGAGAAAATGAAAGAAAGAATTTATTCTATACCGCTCAGTGAGGCCTTAGAGCAGGATTGCGACTGCATTATGTGTCAGGTGGCTAAAACTATGGAAGAAAACAACCTGGACTACTTTTTAGGACCCTCCATGATGGAGCCTGAGTGCAGAATGATTACAAATAACCGTGGCTTTTGCCCCAGACATCTGACGGCTTTATATGAAAGAGGCAACCGCCTTTCCCTTGCACTGATGCTTGATACTCACCTTGAAGAGGTGAGAGGCAGACTTAAAAAGAGAAGCAAGCTTTTCAAGATGACGGGCTTTGGTTCCGGTGGCGCAAAGAAGAGCGTGGAAAAGCTTGTGGATGATTTAGACAAGATTGTGGGAAGCTGTGCTGTGTGCGATAAGCTTGACAATGAGATTGAAGCGGCGGCAGAAAACCTTGTGTACCTCTGGGACAAGGAAAAGGATTTCCGCGATAAGTTCTCACGAAGCAAGGGGCTGTGCCTTCCTCACATGAAGATGGTTGTGAAGGCAAGCACAGAGGAGCTTTCGGGCAAGAGCCTTGACGAGTTTATCCGTGAGCTGATGCTGCTTGAAAACGCAAGACTTGACGAGCTTAATGAGGACGTGCACTGGTTTACTCAGAAGTACGACTACCGCAATCAGGATGCACCCTGGGGTAATGCGAAGGATGCATTGCCGAGAGCGGTGAAACGCCTTGGCGGAGAATGAGTCAAATGCGAAGCATTTGACTCAGCGATATAAATCCCCGACGGGATTTGCGATATTCCTTTGGCATGAAATGCACCATAGGTGCATTTCACGAAGCCTTTGGCTTCATTTCATAGCGTAGCTATTTCATGTGCGTAGCACATATCATTACAATAAATTATCGCCATTGGGCTGATAATTTATTGCTTGGGTGCATATAATAGGTTTAAGGGGGAGTTGCAGGTTATGAAAAAAGAGAAGCTGTCCGGTGCACAAAAGCTTTTTTCGCAGATGATTGACCGTGAATATGCAGAAATGGCAGATGTGCCTGAGGACCAGATCTGGGAAGAGGATATAGATAATATTTTTGACCCGGAAGAGCAGATAGATGAAACTAAGGATATTGAGATAAAAGGCAGATAAGAAAAGAAGCACGCTTGAGCGTGCTTCTTTTCTTATCTGCCTTTTGGGGAATGAAGAAAGCCATCGCAAAAGCGATGGCTTATTTTCATTGCATTGATTAGCCAATGTTGAACTTCTTCTTGAACTTTTCTACACGTCCGCCTGTGTCAACAAGCTTCTGCTTACCTGTGTAGAAAGGATGGCACTTAGAGCAGATTTCAACGTTGATAGTTTCCTTAACGGAACCTGTTTCAAAGATTGCACCACATGCACACTTGATAGTTGCAGGGCCATAGTTAGGATGGATACCTTCTCTCACTACGTTCACCTCTTTCAAAGATTTGTGTATATAAATAATTATAATCTATTACAGACAACGATGATTATAACATACCAAAAAAAAGATTGCAAGTATTTTTTTGAAAAAAATAAGGTTTTTTTGAGGCGGGGGAAAATGTGGGGACGAAATGAGACTTAACTGTGTGATATATTGAAAACCGAGAGAACAAATGTTCGCTATGTGATTGAGGGGAGGAGATATAATTACCGGAAAGCAGAGAGCATTTGCAGATGAGTATGTAAAGTGCCTTAATGCCACAAAGGCTTACATGAAGGTGTACGGAACAAAGGATAAGAAGCTGGCAGGGAATTACGGGTCACGTTTGAAAAGCAAGAAAGAGGTAAAGGAATATATACAGAAGAGAATTGAGAGGGTGAGCAAAAAGGCGGAAATTGAGGCCGAAAAGGTTATGGAGCTTTTGGCTGCCATTGCTTTTACATCGCCTGCGGATTTTGCAAGGATTGACACAGAGGGCGGAAAGCAGAGGCTTTTGTGGCAGGACGTTGAAAGCCTGCCCGAGGATGTGAAAAAAGCCATTGCCGTTATAAAGAACACCCCCTCGGGGATTGCGATTGAAACATTGGACAGAATGAAAGCAATTGACATGCTGATGAAGTACATGGGAATCAAGAATGAAGGGGCTGAAGGCGTTGTGATTGCAGGAGAGGGAGAGATAGATTAGGAATGCGTAATTGCGACACTCCCTCAGTCAGCTTCGCTGACAGCTCCCTCGGGGAGGGAGCCCGGTGTGGAGCGAAGTATGGAGGGAATGAGTGAAAAAGAGGATTTACCTGCCTGAGGTTGTGGGGAAAGGGTATAAGGATTTCTGGAATTTTAAGGGCAGATACAGAGTGGTGAAGGGGTCGAGAGCAAGTAAGAAAAGTAAGACTGCCGCACTGTGGTTTA
>JAFSGW010000012.1 GCA_017440585.1 Clostridia bacterium
TTCTGGATAATTCTTCATCCCTTTAATTCCTGACATAACAAAACCTCCTATGGTGTTTATTCTACCATAGGAGGTGCTTTTTTTCTATTGTCCGTTTTTACTGGACTTGTTCAATTCTCCGTGCTTTTTATTTTAAATCATATTTTTACTTCAAGAAGTTGGGAACCTCAATAGTTTCCTCTTCCTTGTTAAGAAGACCCTTGAAAAATGCATCTTCCTCTGTTTCTTCCTTCTTTTCAGCACCGGGCTCGCCATCAAGACCTGTTGCAATAACAGTAATTCTGATTTCGTCCTCGAGGTTTTCGTCAATAGAAGCACCGAAGATAACTGTAGCATCTTCGCTTACTCTTTCTTCGATAAGCTGAGCAGCAGCATTTGTTTCGAGAAGGTTAAGGTCTCTGCCGCCTGTAATATTGATAAGTACGCCTGTTGCACCATCGATTGTTGTTTCCAGAAGTGCACTTTCAACAGCTGCCTTAGCTGCAGCTTCGGCACGGCCTTCGCCCTTGGCAACGCCGATACCCATATGTGCGTAGCCTGCGCCCTTCATAACAGTTGTTACGTCGGCGAAGTCAACGTTGATAAGACCTGTATCTGTAATAAGGTCTGCAATACCCTGAACACCCTGACGAAGAACCTCGTCAGCTGTCTTGAATGCATCCATAAGGCTTGTCTTTGCATTGGAAATATCAAGAAGACGGTCATTGGGAATAACGATGAGTGTATCAACGTTCTTTCTGAGGTCTTCGATACCGCACATAGCCTGAGCCATTCTCTTCTTGCCTTCAAAAGCGAAGGGCTTTGTAACAATACCAACAGTAAGAATGCCCATTTCCTTTGCAATGCCTGCAACGATAGGAGCTGCACCTGTACCTGTACCGCCACCCATACCTGCAGTTACAAATACCATGTCTGCATCCTTGATGGAAGCTTCAATTTCGCCTCTTGTTTCTTCAGCAGCCTTCTTGCCGATTTCAGCCTTACCGCCGGCACCCTTACCGCCTGTAAGCTTGTCACCGATCTGAATTTTTTCTTCTGCTTCAGTACGAAGGAGCGCCTGCTTGTCCGTATTGATACAAATAAATTCAACACCCTTAATGCCTGCTTCAACCATTCTGTTAACAGCGTTATTACCGCCGCCACCAACGCCTATAACCTTAAGCTTCTGTGCAAGGTCTAAGCTTTCTGCGTATTCCATTCTCATGTGGAATCCCCCTTATATAAAAATCTTCATTATATTTTGATATACGTATTCATTATAGCATACCAATTTCT
Organism: Clostridia bacterium; assembly: GCA_017440585.1. GTDB lineage: Bacteria > Bacillota > Clostridia > UMGS1883 > UMGS1883 > RGIG1927. Next base: position 1,276 of record JAFSGW010000012.1, read on the forward strand.
CATATTCAAGCAAATATTTAATTTTTTTCGCAATTTCTACTCTATGGTATTTCTGTAGGTGTAATTTTCCGCCTGCATGTTTATAACCCCCGTGGCATCGGGACCAAGCTCGGAAAGCATAGCCTCTATATAGTTGAACTTAAGGTCGTAATCGTTAAGCCCACCAAGCTCAATTTTAAGCTTGCCGTTATAGCGGAACATTATATCGTCCTTCTTTGTAACGTCAACCTCTGTAATGCTTTGTGTCATTCCGTACTTTTCAAAGGTTTCCATAAGCTTTTCAAGCACCTCGTACTCGTCAGCATGTCCGTTACGAAGCTTCACCTTCTGCCCCACCTCTGCCTTTATTGCGGCAATACCCTTTACAATGGGAGCACCCGTGGCAGGGAACGCCTTGCTTATACGGCAAAGCGCCTGCCCTTCATTGTTTATTCCAACGTGCATTCCGCCGTAATCAAGGAATGCTGCAACAGTTGCCTCCTGCACCTTGATAACCACAGTGCCGGGAAGCCTTCTTGCAATTTTCACGTCCTCAATATAGCCCACCGCCTTAATGTCCTTTACGGCACGGGCTTTATTGATGGCAAAAATGTTTTTGTTTTTACGTATTCCCGAGGCAATCTGTATTTCAGCCTTTGCAATACGCTCGTTTCCCGAAATTTCAATATTCCTTATATCAAAAAGCGGAGTAACAAACAAAATAACCGCACTTAAAACAAGTATGAGCACAGTCAATAAAAACTTTGGGTTAATCCGCACCTTTTTCTTCTTTCTTCCTGCCATAGTGTATCAGTTCCTTTTTAATAATCTGCCGTGTTATTAATTCTTATATCTCCGCCCAGAGCGGTAATATTTTCAAAAATTCTCTCATAGCCACGTTCAATGTGGCCCTCGTCCTCCACAATGCTTTCGCCCTGTGCACTCAATGCAGCAATTAAAAGTGCCGCACCGGAGCGAAGGTCAGGCACGTAAACATGTGCACCGGAAAGTGTACGGGGTCCCCGTATAATGGCACTCCGCCCCTCGGTCACAATATCTGCACCCATCTTTGTAAGCTCCTCCACAATCTTAAAGCGGTTTTCAAAAATGTTTTCCACAATAACGCTTGTGGAATCCCCCTTTATAAGATGCGGAAAGAACAGCGACTGTGCATCCGTAGGAAACCCAGGGTAAGGCATTGTTTTTATCATATCGGCACTTTTAATTCGTCTTGGAGCACGTATATAGCCCCTCTCGCCGAAATATTCAATCCTTGCGCCCTCTTCCCTGAGCTCTTCCGTAATGGCACTCAAATGCTCACGCCTCACGTTTTCAAGCTCAATTTCACCGCCTGTTGCCATTGCCATACACATATAGGTTGTTGCCGCAATCCTGTCGGGTATTATTCTGTAGCTTATACCCCTTAAGGATGCCACCCCTTCAATATGTATGGTACCTGTGCCGCCGCCCGTTATCCTTGCCCCCATAGCATTCAAGAAGCTTATAAGGTCAATTATTTCAGGCTCACGTGCCGCATTTGTTATAAGGGTTTCGCCCTTTATTTTAACAGCAGCCAGTATGGTGTTTTCCGTTGCACCCACACTCGGGAAGGCTAAATGCACATGTGCACTTTTTGCCTCCGAGGCATCTGTTTCAATAAAGCCCGCTTCCTCTTTAACCTTAATTCCCAAAGCCTTCAATGCTTTAAGATGCAGGTCGATAGGCCGTGCACCTAAAAGGCACCCGCCGGGCATACTCAGCCTTGCTTTTCCCATCCGCATTGTAACAGCACCCAAAAACACAATGGAGCTACGTAGCTTCCGCATAAGGCATTCGGGTATTTCGTTATTGAAAGCATCTGTGGGGTCAACAATAACGCTTCCCAAGGCATAGGTTGCCTTTGCCCCCAACGCCTTCAGTATATCTATAGTGGTTTTCACATCACTGAGGCTCGGGCAATCAAGTATTTCGCATTTGTCGTTTGCCAGAATGCTTGCCGCAAGTATGGGCAGAACGCTGTTTTTAGCACCCTGCACCCTTACCGTACCGCCAAGCTCTCTTCCGCCTTTTATAACATATTTCAAAAAATACCGCACCTCCTGCTACATTCTATGCCGCAGGAGGTATAGTTGTTAATCAACCAAATCTTTAACTATAGCGTAAATCTTTGCACAGGCATCTCTCTGCCCAAGCTTAAGTGAGCAGTCACGCATTTTAAGAAGGCTTTCTCTGTCCCCTAAAACCGACAGAATTGCACCCTTGAGGCTCTCACCCGAAAGTTCACCTTCAAGAAGCACTCTTGCCGCACCGTTTCTTTCCAGATACCTTGCATTCTGCTCCTGATGGTTGTGAGCAACATAAGGGCTGGGTATTAAAACAGAAGCCTTGCCCAAAGCATTGAGCTCACTTATGGTTATGGCACCTGCACGGCATATTGCCATGTCCGCCGCACCTAAAACCTTGTTCATATTATAGATATAGGGCACAAGAGCCAGATTTGTCATGCTCTTATAGTCAACGCCCGCTTCATTAAGCCTTGCGATTATGCCTTCATAGTGCTTCTCGCCCGTTGCCGCAATAAGGTTAAAGCCGTCAAAACCCCCTTTAAGCATATCAACCAAAGCATCGTTCATTCTCTCCGCACCTAAGGAGCCACCAAAGAAGAGAACAAGAGGCTTGTTGTCAAAGCCGTACTCGTTCTTTACGTCAAGAGCATCCACCTCGTCAAAAAGGTCGGGTCTTAAGGGGTTTCCCGTAAGGGCACATGCCTTTGCCTCAATAAGCTCCTCTGTTTCGGGGAAGCTTATCATGGTAACGTCTGCTTTTTTACCAAGCATTTTTATAGCAAGTCCGGGATGCACGTTCTGTTCATGAATAATTGTGGGAATGCCTCTTTTATGGGCAGCATTAATAGCAGGCACGCAGGCATAACCGCCCGTACCGATAACAATATCGGGCTTAAAGCGGTCAATAATTCTGCCCGCCTCAAGCTTACTTGTAATAAACTGTTTTAAAACCTTAATGTTTTCCAATGTAAGCTTTCTCTTAAGCCCCGAAACCTTTACAAACTCAATTTCAAAGCCTTCCTTGGGCACAAGGGTCTTTTCAAGCCCACGCTCTGTGCCAACAAACAAAAACTCGCTTTCAGGCTCCATAGCTTTAATATACTTTGCAATTGCCACCGCAGGGTTTATATGCCCTGCCGTACCACCGCCCGTAAGTAAAACACGCATTCAAGTCAACTCCCGTCTCAACTGTTACTTTCCTTTATTTTTCAGATTATCTCTTGATATCGCCAATAGTATTCCAAAGCCCGACAAGGTTACAAGCATGCTTGAACCGCCAAGGCTGAAAAGGGGCAGCTGCATGCCCGTTGAGGGCATCAGTCTTAAAACTACCCACATATTTATAAGCACCTGGAAGCCTATAAGAACCGTTATACCAAATGCCGTATATGTACCGAAGGTATCCTTGCAGTTAATTGCAATGCTTATACCACGCCATATTACAATGCAGAACAGTATAACAACAATCAGTGAGCCTATAAAGCCTAATTCCTCGCCCACAATTGCAAAAATATAGTCGTTCTCCGCCTCGGGCAGATAGGAATACTTCTGCCTGCTGTTGCCAAGCCCAAGCCCGAAAAGACCGCCGCTTCCCACAGCGTAAATAGCCTGAGTAGCCTGCCAGTTATTACCCTGCACGTCAGCACTCTTGTCCAAAAAGCCCATAATTCTGTCAACACGGAAGCCCGTAGCCATAATTACCGCCAGAATTGCACCGCCGCCAATAACACCTACGGGGATAAGCTTGCTCCAGTCTGCACCTGCCGCAATAAGTATTACACCGCCTACAAAAAGGTGCACCAGCGCCGCCGATGCATGACGCTGCAAAAGAAGGCATATTGCAACGGGAATGCCTATTATGGCAAGCTGATAAAAAAGCTCCTTCCAGGTTTTTATATCACCCTTCTTTATAACCGAAAGCCTCATTGCAAGGGTTATAATCATAATATACTTTGAAAACTCCGAAGGCTGTAAGCTTCCTATGAAGGGCACGGCAATCTGCCTTCTTGCACCGTGGGAGTCCATGCCTACAAAGGCAACAAGTATCATCAGCACAGCAATGGCAATATAAGCTATTCCGCTGTACTTCTTAAATATTCTGTAGTCAATCATTGTGGCAGTAATAAGCATTATGCAAAGCCCCACCAGTGCAACTATGGACTGCTTTATAATGGGGGCATAAACGTTACCCGATGCCATGTTTGCCGCACTGGTTGTGGAAAAGAGCATTGTGAGGCCTATAACAAGAAGCACAAGCACGCTAAAAAGCAAAATAAAATCCACATTGAATATTGCGGGCGACTTCCGCATCTTTTTCATTTGTACAACATTTTCATTGCCTGATTTTTTCGCCATTGTCTGTATTCCTTTCAAATTCTACTTAAGACCGATATAACAAATTGCCGCAAGGATAAGCGTTACTAAGGTAAACACGCCCACAATCTTTGTTTCCTTCCATCCGCACATTTCAAAATGATGGTGCAGAGGCGACATTTTGAAAACTCTCTTCCCCGTCATTTTAAAGCTTGTTACCTGAATAATAACGCTCAATGTTTCAAAAAGGAAAACAAAGCCTGCTATAATAAGTGAAAATTCAAGCCCCATCATAACTGCCGCCGCAGAGAGAATACCGCCTAAATATAATGAGCCCGTATCACCCATGAAAACCTTCGCAGGGAAGAAATTGTAAATTAAAAAGCCCAATACACCGCCGATTGTTGCCGCAACTGCAACCGCAACGCCACCGTAGCCCAGCTTTATTGCCGCCACAAGGAAAAACAGTCCGCATGCCGCAGAAACGCCCGATGCCAATCCGTCAACACCGTCTGTAAGGTTTACGCTGTTAACTGTTGCAAGCATCACAAACATAACAAAGGGAATATATAATATTCCGAAATTGAACTCGCCTGCAACAAAGGGAATTTTAACCGCATGAGAGTTAACAAGGAACATATAAATTGCCGCACCGAATGCTACAACCGTCTGGCAAATAAACTTTGCCTTTGCGGAAAAGCCCTTGTTTCTCTTTTTTACAACCTTTATATAATCGTCAACAAAGCCGACAGCACCAAAAAGTGTGCCTATAATAACCACAAAAAGTGTCTGGGCACTGCGGGATACTATAAGGGATGCCACCGCGATTGCAAATATAAAACCAAGACCGCCCATTGTAGGTGTACCCTGTTTTTTAGCATGCCAGGTGGGGCCATCCTCCAAAATCATCTGCCCGAATTTAAGCTTCTTTAAAAAGGGAATAAGAAGCGGCGTAACAATGGCACATACTGCAAATGAAATCACAAGACTGATTATCCAACTCATGACAAAACCTCATTTCATTAATTCTTTTGTTTGAGGCATTCCTTCACAACTTCTCTTTCATCAAAGTGAATTGTGCCCTCTTTAAAAATCTGATAGGTTTCGTGACCTTTACCTGCAAGGATTACAACGTCTCCCTCACGGGCAAAGTCAAGGGCATATGCTATGGCATCCCTTCTCTGCTCTATGCAGATATAGTCTCCATCCTCCATGCCTGCAACTATCTGCTCCATAATAACCTTCGGCTCCTCTGTCCTGGGGTTATCGCTTGTAACAATAACATAGTCGGAAAGCTTCTGTGCTATGCTTCCCATAATGGGCCTTTTTGTGTTGTCACGGTCACCGCCACAGCCAAAGAGGGTAATAACCCTGCCCTTTGCAAAGCCCCGCACAGCCTTTATAACGTTTTCAAGTCCGTCGGGCGTATGTGCATAGTCAATTATAACGGTATAGGGCGTAAGTGTGGGCACAACCTCAAGCCTGCCCTTTACACCACGGGCTATAACAAGCCCCTTTTCAATATCCTCGGGGCTTATGCCCAATGCATATGCTCCCGATGCCGCCGCCAGAGCATTGTACACGGAAAACTGCCCCGGTATCGCAAGCCTTATTTCTCTTTCCTCGCCGTTAAAGCTCACAGTAAAGGCAATGCCTCTTTCACGAAGCCTTATGTTTTCTGCCTTTAAATCGCTGTCCTTTTCAATTGAATAAGTAACAGTGTTTTTTGCTCCCTCAAGCATAACTGAGGAATATGGGTCATCAACATTTATTGCCGCATTTTTACTCATTTTAAAGAGCTTTGCCTTCGCCTTTGCATAGTTATCCATCGTTTCGTGGAAATCAAGATGGTCCTGGGTAAGGTTTGAGAAAATGCCAACCTCAAATTCAATGCCGTAAACTCTGTCAAGCTCCAAGGAGTGGCTCGAAACCTCCATCACAACATACTCTGCACCCGCCTCGTGCATTTTTTTGAAAAGCTCGTGCAATTCACGTGACTCGGGGGTTGTTCTTTCTGAGTCAACCGCCTCGTCACCTATAAGTATCTGGTTTGTGCCGATAAGTCCGCACTTGTGCCCCTTAAGCTCTAAAATCTGCTTGATAAGATAGCTTGTGGTGGTTTTTCCGTTTGTGCCGGTAATACCCACAATCTTCATTTTGTCTGCACAGCAGTCAAAAAAGTTTTTCGATGCAGCCGCAAGGAATTTTCTTGAGTCGGAAACCTTTATATAGTTTTCTTCACTTCGCTCTTCCTCGCCCACAATAACCACGGCTCCCATTTCAAGAGCCTTGTCAATAAAGCGGTGTCCGTCACTTTTAAAGCCCTTTATTGCCACAAAAAGTGCACCGGGCTTAACCTTTCTGGAGTCATAGCATATGTCCGAAACTGAAATTTCTTCCATTGCACCGTCTATAACCGCATCTGTGTTTTTAACTACATCCTTAAGGCGCATAAAACTTATCTCCTTTACTTTTTACTGTCAGTTGGAAAGGTTTACATAAACCTCCTCCGTATTGTATGCAAATTCCACAGTTATTACACTGCCGGGCATAACCTGGGTGCCCTCGGGTGTGCTCTGAGATATAGCAACCATATCGTCCTCTACCTCATCGTGCATACCGCCACCCTTTATTTCAATGTTAAGGTTCAATTCCTTCGCCTTTGCCTCTGCCTGGTTTTTATTAAGTCCTATAAAGGAGGGTATTGTAACCTTTACCTCTTCCTCTGCCTCTGTATACAAAATTACAAGTCCGCCCTTATTGAGCCTTGATGTACCCTTGGGAAGCTGGTTTGTTACAATAACACCGTCACCCTGGATAGTAACGCTCAGTCCGCTCTTTTCAATAAGCTTCTTTGCATCCCAGGTTGTCATGCCAACTGCACCGGGCACTTCAATCTCGTCCTCGCTGTTATCTGTGTAAACGGGCTCATAACCCATATATTCCAACGATTCCGACAAAATCTTACCAACTGCAGGTGCTGCAATCGCACCACCGCCCGTAAGTGCACCGCCGGGCTCGTCAAGGAGCATAAGGCACACAAGCTGGGGGTCATCTGCAGGGGCAAAGCCTATAAAGGAAGCAATCTTCTTTCCCGAGCCACGGGGCTGCTTTTCACTTGTACCTGTCTTACCGCCTATTCTGTAGCCTTCAACATATGCCGCATTACCGGTACCGTTTGCCACAACGCTTTCAAGTGCCGCACGCATAATACGGCTTGTGTTTTCGCTTATAACATCTCTCACAATAACGCTGTCAACGTTTTCGATAACATTTCCTTCCGAATCTGTATATGCCTTTATAAGCTGAGGCTTTAAAAGCTTACCTCCGTTAACAACAGCAGAAAATGCCGTTATCATCTGAAGGGGTGTTATCTGGAAGCCCTGACCGAAGCTACTTGTTGCAAGCTCTGCCTCGTTAAAGTTACTTTCACTGAAGAAAATACCCTTTGATTCACCGGGAAGCACGAAGTCTGTCTTTGAGGTGAATCCGAATGCTTCGTAATATGCACGGAAGTTTCTGTAGCCTAAGCGTGCACCGATTTCCATAAATGCAGGGTTGCAGGAGTTTTCCAATGCCTGGGTGAAGGTTTCTTCACCGTGACCTGCCCTCTTATGGCAATGTATTGTATGTACCGCTACCTTTCTTGCACCTGTGCACACAAAGCAGTCTGTAGCAGGGTTTACAACACCCGTTTCAATGCCTGCCGCCGCAACAATGCTCTTGAAGGTGGAGCCGGGCTCGTAGGAGTCAACAACAGCCTTGTTTCTCCAGAGCTTATTTAAATATTCACCGTCGGTGTATTCCGTGCCGTCATCCTTAAGGCCCATAACCTCAAGCTTTTTATCAACGTCAATTGCTCTTGGTGCATTAAGGTCAAAGTCAGGCTCCACAGCCATTGCAAGTATTTCGCCTGTATTGGGGTCCATAACAATTGCCGCCGCACCGTTTCTTATGTCGTAAAGGTTATGTGCCTCCTCAAGGTACTTCTGGGTATAATGCTGGATAACCTCGTCTATTGTCAGCACAACGCCGTTACCGTCCTCGGGAGGAATATAGTTTTCATATTCATAGGGTGTAAGGTTATTGTTAACGTCCTGCACAACCTGAATACGTCCTGCAGTACCCGAAAGTGTGGAGTCAAGCATCTTCTCCAAGCCTTCAAGACCGTTTCCGTCATCACCCGTAAAGCCTATAACATGAGAAGCAAAGCTTGAATACGGGTAGTATCTCTTTGTTGTTTCCACAAAGAAAACGCCCGTAAGGTCAGCCTCTCTTAACCGGTTTGCAACGGATGGCTCAACCTTCTTCTTTATTCGCCTGCTTGCATAGTCAAGGGAAATTTCCTTTCTCACAAAGGCCTCGTCAACACCCAATACGTCAACCAGGGTTGTCACAATCTTTTCAACAACGTCCTCTTCATTAAAAGGTGTACCCTCAATAAGAGCCTCTGCACGCCTTGCCTCCTGCTTTCTTTTTGCCGCCTGAATCTGACGAGGGTTTACCATAACGTCCTCGCAGGAAGCACTCTGTGCCAAAACCTTCATGTTTCTGTCATATATTTCACCGCGTTTTGCTTCAACAAGCTGGTCACGGGTCTGCTGTTCAATAGCTTTTTCTTTATATTCCGCTCCCTTTATCAGCTGATAGTACACCAAAGCACCAACAACAACCACCATAAGAGCAAGGAAAATGCAGAACAAAACAAACATACGCCTTTTTTCTGCAACAGTTATTTTCGCCATACTTCCATCCTCCATTTTTAAAAACGACCAAAAGACTGAAAGAAAACTGCCCTAAAAAAACTACTTTAAAAGGCAAATTTACTCAGTCTCTCAGGAAAAAATTGAGTGCTTACTTTTTGTAGGCACTCAATGTTACTTCTTATGTAAATATATTTCGGCCTAATACAAATATTCCAACAGAATTTTAGCCTTGTTTACAAATGCTGAAAAACCGTTGCTGCCGGCTCTGTTATCAACAAGGATTTCTCCTCCGTTGTTCTTTACTACATCAATATATATGTACTGTGATGCATCAGGCTTTTTCATGCCAAGCCTTGTTACTGCAATCTCGTCAATATTATTCATGTCAAGCTGATAAGAAAGATGCATTTCTCTTTCTGTTATCATTGCATTGAGCTTATAAATATCGTCCTCAACATTTGAAATCTGCCCGCAAAGCTGGTCAATACGTGCTTCTCTTATCATAACAACGGCAAGTATTGCCGCAATAACAACAAGTGTTGCGATAGACTTTTTCTTAAATGCCTCAATCTTTGCTTCAATGTAAGCGTCGCTTTTGTGCTTCTTAATAAGCTTTTTCACGCTTTGGGGCATTTCGAAGGAGCTGTATTCAATTTCTCTCGCTTCAGAACCGTAATTGTACATTCTTACGGGCACCGACCTTTCAATATATTTGCTGTTGGCTGTGGGTTACAGACTACTTCGATAAGGTAATTGCAACATCTTTTAAAGGTATGGGGACACAGCCATTCATTCATTTTTCATTCAGTTTGTGAAAAAACGGGATAGTGGGTTGACGTTAGGTAGGCAATGTCCCCCAATGTGGGTTTCAGTCTGCCTAAACTATCTTTTCACATATTCTCAGTTTTGCACTTCTTGCACGTGGGTTAGCCTCAATCTCCTCATCTGATGGAAGTATAGGCTTTCTTGTAATAACCTTCACGCTGTTTTTGTTTCCGCAAACGCACACGGGGAAATTCTTCGGGCAGGTGCATGCATCTGCCAGGGAATTAAAGGTATCCTTCACAATTCTGTCCTCCAAGGAATGGAAGGTGATAATTGCCATCCTTCCTCCTACCTTAAGAGAGTCCACACCGTCACGTATTGCTTTTTCTAAAATTCTCAGCTCACCGTTAACCTCAATCCTTATAGCCTGGAAGGTTCTCTTCGCAGGATGAGGGCCGTCCTTTCTTGCCCCCTGAGGCACAGCCGCCTTTATAATATCCACCAGTTCATAAGTGGTTTCTATCTCTTTTGTTTTTCTTCTGTCAACGATAAACTTTGCAATTCGTACAGCCCATTTTTCCTCGCCGTACTTTGTAATGATGTCGCAAAGCTCCTTTTCGCTGTAGGTGTTTACCACATGCTTTGCATCAATGCCGCTTCTTCTGTCCATTCGCATATCCAAGGGTGCATCGTGCATATATGAAAAGCCTCTTTCCGCCTCATCAAGCTGATAGGAGGAAACGCCTAAATCTGCAATAATGCCGTCAAGCTTGTCCACCTTAAGGTTTTCAAGCTCCTCCTTCACACGGGAGAAGTTTGCGTGAATGGGGTTGAACCTTTCCCCCATATCCTTAAAACGCTTCTTGCAAACCTCTATGGCATCCGTATCCTGGTCAAAGCCGTAAAGAATACCGCCACGCTCTAAAATCAAACTGCTGTGACCGCCACCGCCCATTGTAAAATCGGCATATAAACCGCCCTTTTGCACATTTATTGCATCAACGGTTTCTTTCCAAAGCACACTAACGTGGGAAAACTCCATCTGCTACACTCCTATTTATCAGAAAGTCCAGCCCTTATCATGAAGGCTTGCCGCCGCTTCCTCAAAGCTCATTGAGCTGTCACCGTACATATATTCGTTCCACTTATCGCAATCCCATATTTCAGCATGGTCGCCGTTACCTACAATAACAACCTCGCGCACAATGCCTGCCATTTCACGTAATACGGGAGGCACAACAAATCTTCCCTGCTTGTCCGCTTCACAAGTCTGTGCCTCTGCAAGAATCTGTCTTCTTAAAATTCTTGTTTCGGGAAGGTTTGAAGGAAGTGCAAGCACCTTCTGTGCCAGGTTCTGATATTCCTCCTCGGAATAAACAGCAAGGCAGGAGTCAAAGCCCTTTGCAACAACAAACGTGTCGCCTATTTCTTCACGAAGCTTACTGGGCATAATTACTCTGCCCTTAGCATCAAGGTTGTGCATATATCTTCCCAGTAACATAAGCTTCGCTCCTTTCCTTAAAACTTTAACTCGCCTGTCTGTGGAAAACTTTAACTTTTATGGAGATTTCCACAAAGTTTTCCACATCTTCCACCACTTTGTGGCACCTGCATGCCACTTTGTGCCACTTCAAAGTCATTTTACTATAGAAATTATTAAATTTCAATAGTTTTTTCATAATTTTTTTCTGCAAAACAGAGGTTTTTTCTGCCATTTCCGCCCTTTTTCTATATCTTGTGGCTCATGCGTCACGCCCCACAAGATATGCACCTTCACCCTTAAAAAATTTTATGTGTTTACTTTTTTTCGCTTTATGCTATAATATTAATATAGGTAATTTTCAACATAATCGGAGGTCTGGTGAGTTATTATGAAAACATATTCTTCCCTGAGGGTGGCTCATCCCACTTTTTTCTACAAAAATTATGAAATTTCAATAAAAGATGGCGAAATGCACGTTACATATCATTTCGAAATCGAAAATCTTAAAGCCTTTTCCCCCTCCTGGGTTTTCCCCTTGGGCAAGGAGGCAATAAGCCTGGACGACGAAAACCTCAAGGCTATGGTTTTCAATTTAGGCTTGGCAGAGCTTGTAAGCTACTGGAAAATCACCTGCTCACCCAATGTAGTAATTGAATGTGGCTCACTTACCCCTTCACAGACAAACTGGTGGAAGAAGCTTTACTTCCACGGTCTTGGCGAGTTTTTCTATTTAAACCGCATCAATGCGGACGAGAGCTTCATGCGCATAACATCAATGGGCACAGGCAATATCCCTGCTCCCTCACAAAGGTATCTTTCAGGCAACCTTATCCCCGTAGGCGGCGGTAAGGACTCTAACGTTACAATGGAGCTTTTGGGTGAATTTCATAACACCAACCGTCCCTACATTATAAACCCCCGTGGTGCAACACTTGACAGTGTCCGTGTTGCCAATCTTTCCGAGGAAACTCTCACAGCACGCCGCACCCTTGACCCTAATATGCTTGCACTCAACAAGGAGGGCTACTTAAACGGTCACACCCCCTTCTCTGCAATAGTTGCATTTTCCTCGGTTATTACCGCATATGTAAATAACCTTAAGTATGTTGTTTTATCAAACGAATCCTCAGCGAATGAGTCCACCGTGGCAGGAAGCACGGTTAACCATCAGTACTCCAAAAGCTTTGAATTTGAGCAGGACTTTAACCGTTACGAAAAAGAGTATCTCCGCTCGGGTGTTTACTACTTCAGCCTGCTCCGTCCCTTAAGTGAATATCAGATCGCATCCTACTTTGCACGTCTTAAGCAGTACCACAGCGTTTTCAGAAGCTGTAACAGGGGCAGTCACACAAACGTATGGTGTGCCGACTGTTCAAAGTGTCTTTTTGTGTACCTTATTTTGTCTCCCTTCCTTTCTTTTGAGGAGCTTGAGGCAATTTTCGGACGCAACATGGGTGACGACGAAAACCTTATCCCCACCTTCAATCAGCTTATCGGTCACGAAACTGACGAAAAGCCCTTTGAATGTGTGGGCAGTCGTGACGAGGTAAACTTTGCAATATGCGAAGCTATAAGGAAAAATGAAACACTTCCCCGTCTTTTCGAGTATTACAAAACCACCCCTCTTTACAATGAATACTTCACAAAAGAAAATCCCTACCCCAAATTTTATGACAAAGCTAACCTTATCCCAAAGGGATATTTAGATATTCTTATGAAAGAATTAAGCTTACTTCCCTGAACCCCACAACGGGGGACATTGCCTACCCACAGCCAACCCACTTTTTCGTTTTGCTGCAGGCTGAACGGAAAATGAATGAATGGCTGTGTCCCCCTACCTTTAAAAGCTGTTGCAACTAACTAATCAAACCAAAGGAGTGCCACCATGCTTCTCGACTATATCAAAAGTTTAATAAAGAACAAATCCGTATGCATTTTAGGCTTCGGCAGAGAGGGCAGAAGCACTCTTGAAGCCTTCATGAAGGCAGGAGGCTATAAATCAATCACAATTTGTGACCAGAACCCCGTCTCCTGCGACAATGTAAACACAGTAACAGGCGAAAATTATCAGAAAAACCTTGACAAATACGACATTATCATGAAAAGCCCGGGCATTGTTTTAGAGGATGGTGCCCTTGCCGATTTTTCCCGTCTTTATTCACAGACACAAATTTTCCTTTCCGTTTACCGCGACAGAACAATAGGCATAACGGGCACAAAGGGCAAAAGCACCACCTCAAGCCTTATTTATCACACCCTTAAGGAAAACGGCAAAAACGCAGTGCTTTTAGGTAACATCGGTATCCCTGCCTTTGACGGCATCATAACAGACAGCGACACCATTGTTTTTGAGCTTTCAAGCCATCAGCTTGAATACACAACCGTTTCTCCGAAAACTGCGGTGCTTTTAAACATTTTCCCCGAGCATCTTGACCATTACGGCACCTTTGAAAAATACTACGATGCCAAAAAACACATTTTCCGCTATCAGAAGGAGGGCGACAGCCTCATCTGCGGCGAGGACGTTATCCCCACCGAAAAATGCCTTTCCGATATAACCGTTTTCGGCAAGGAAAGCCCCGTTGCCATCCGCCCCCACTCCTTTGTTGCAGAGGGCGAAGAGGTCACACTGGATGATACCTGCCCCCTTTTAGGTGAGCACAACGTCAACAACATTGCCGTGGCATACCTTGCCACAAAGCCCTTCGGCATCACTGCAGAGCAGTTTTTAAAGTCCCTTGCATCCTTTAAAACACTTCCCCACCGCCTTGAAAAAATAGGTGAGAAGGAGTCTGTCACCTACTACGACGACTCTATCTCAACCTGCAGTCAGACAACTATTCAGGCACTTTGCTCCCTTAAAAACGTGGGCACTGTATTGATAGGCGGCATGGACCGTGGCATTGATTATTCTCCCTTAGTGGAATTTTTAATGGATTTTGATATTCCCAACGTAATTTTCATGTACGATACGGGCAAGCGTATTATGGCTGAATTTGAAGGCAAAAGCTACAAGTTCACAGCCCATTTTGCCAATGACCTTGCATCTGCTGTGGCAATAGCCAAAAAGGTAACCCCGAAAGGCTCCATCTGCCTTTTGTCCCCTGCCGCGGCAAGCTACGGCTTCTTCAAAAACTTTGAAGACCGTGGTGACCAATTCAAACAGCTCGCCCTTAACTGATAAAAGGACCATTTTCTCGTCGAAAATGGTCCTTTTCACATACCTTCGCTTCTGTGCATATATTGAGGTGAGTGGAGGATTTAAAATGAAGCTTTCAATGCTCAATGTGGGAGAGAGAGCCACCTTGTCCCCTTCCAACACTCCGCATTCCTTATTTTTACGTCTTACAGATATGGGAATGTCCACCGCCTCTCCCATAGAATGTCTTTTCAAAAGTCTTTCAGGCGGTATGAAGGCATACCTTATAGGCTCCTCCGTTGTGGCACTCCGCAACGAGGATGCCCGTTTGATAGAAGTTATTACCAAGTGAGGTGTCACAATGCAAAGCTCGCCAATTTCAGGCAGAATTATTCTTGCAGGCCATCCCAACGTAGGAAAAAGCACGCTTTTCAATCTTCTTACAGGCAAAAAGGTACACACCGGAAACTGGAGCGGAAAGACTGTCTCCGTATCGGAAGGATACGGAGTACATAATAAAAAGAAATATATAATCGAAGACCTTCCCGGTATGGCATCAATGTCAGAGCCACACGCCGAGGAAATCTCCGCCTTTGAGGCTGTAGCCTCGGGCAATTTTGACTGTTTGGTGGTTGTTGCCGATGCAACAAACCTTACCCGCTCCCTTTCCCTTGCCCTTCGTCTTATGGAATTAACAAGCCGTGTTGTTCTTTTTGTAAACATGTACGACGAGGCAGTAAAAAAAGGTATCACCATCAATTCATCCATGCTCAGCTTCATGTTAGGCATCAGGGTAGTGGTGGGCACAGCCCATAAAAAAAGCTCCCTTCTCCCCTTGTGGGATGCCATCGAAAATGTAGCCCTGGGAAAATCCACACAAAACGTTTTCACTCCATTATATAATGAAGAAACTGAAAACACCCTCGCCTCCTTCTCCTACGACAGAAAGGAAACAATCCGTCACATCTACACTTCTCCCCATTCCTTCGCTTCTCTTAAGGCGGAAATGTCGCAGAAGGTCACGGAGCTTGCTTCCTCTATTGCGAAGGTGTGCTCTGTCCGGTCAAAGCCCCCGAGCCGTCACAAGGCCGACAAAATCTTAACCCATCCCATATGGGGCACAGTTTTTATGCTCACTGTCCTTTTTCTTGTGCTCTACATCACAATTGTTGCATCAAACTACCCCTCAGGGCTTCTTTCCACCTTCTTTTCCTCATTGGGTGTTCATGTTTCCCACCTTTTTTTGTCCCTGAAATTGCCACCCTTTATAGCAGGCATCCTTACGGAGGGCATTTACAAAACCACAACCACGGTCATTTCCGTAATGCTTCCGCCCATGGCAATCTTCTTTCCCCTTTTCGCCATTTTAGAGGACTCGGGCATCCTGCCCCGCATCGCCTTCAATTTAGACGACACCTTCAAAAAATGCGGCAGCTGCGGCAAGCAGGCACTCACCGTATGCATGGGCTTAGGCTGCAACTGTGTTGGTGTAACAAACAGTGCCATCATCCCCTCCGAGCATGAAAGGTTGATATCAATCCTTACCAATTCCCTCACCCCCTGCAACGGGCGTTTTGGTGCAATCATAGCCTGCATTTCCATCTTCCTTGCACCGGGAAGCCCCATCCTTTCGGCATTTATTATGGCTCTTGTTCTTTGCTTTTCTTTTTTAACAACACTTCTCGCCTCAAAATGCCTTTCTTCAACCGTTTTAAAAGGTGAGCGTGCCCCCTTTATCTTAGAGCTCCCCTCCTTCCGCAGGGTTAACCTTTTAAAGGTAACCATATCAGCACTTACAGACCGCACCCCCTCAATCCTTCTTCGGGCAATTATGGTTTCAGCCCCCATGGGTGCTCTTATCTACATTCTCAATTACTTCAACCTTCTTTTGCCCATTGCCTCCTTTTTAAACCCCGCAGGACTTTTTTTAGGTATGGACGGCATCCTTCTTCTTTCCTTCATCCTCTCCTTCCCTGCAAACGAAATTGTTTTCCCCGTAGCCCTTATGCTCTACACCCAATCGGGCACCATGGTGGAATACTCCTCCTACAGTGCACTATACTCCATTCTCTCCCAAAACGGCTGGACATGGGTAACCGCCGTATGCTTCATAATTTTCACCCTGATGCACTGGCCCTGCTCCACCACCCTTTTAACAGTGCAAAAGGAAACGGGAAGCATTAAATGGACAATTGCATCTTTAATACTTCCCGTTTTGTTCGGTATAATCTTCTCCTGCATTTTTAACATAATTTTTGGTCTTTTTGTATGAATAAAGGCATATTGTCAAAAATAAATATATGCAGTATATTTTTCCAAAACTCTTGATTTTTAATCGCAAATATTATATAATACTGTCTCAAAGGCGGTTGACAAAATGCGACCTTTATCAACAAGACTTTTTATTATGGAGATGTCCACTATGAATGCAAATTATGAAAGATGGTTAAAATCTGATAAAATTGACGAAGCAACAAGAAAAGAGCTTCTTTCCATGACGGAAGAAGAAATTCATGATGCTTTTTATAAAGAAATGGAATTCGGCACAGCAGGCCTTCGTGGCATTATCGGTGCCGGCACAAACAGAATTAATATATATACAGTAAGAAAAGCTACTCAGGGCTATGCTGAGTATCTTATGGACCATGAATTCCGTGCAGTACGCCGCGGTGTTGTTATCGCCTACGATAACCGCCGTATGAGCTATGAGTTTGCATTGGCAACAGCAGGTGTTTTTGCAGCTAACGGTATCAAGAGCTATCTTTTTGAGTCTCTTCGTCCCACACCCGAATTATCCTTTGCTGTACGTCACCTGGACTGCTTCGCAGGCGTTGTTATCACAGCAAGCCACAACCCTCCCGAGTATAACGGCTACAAAATCTACGATTCTCACGGTTGTCAGCTCACTCCCGAGTATTCCGACAAGGTTACAATCTGTGTAAACAGAATTGAAGATGAGCTTTCCGTTAAGTGCCTTTCTCTTGAAGAAGCAGGCGGTCTTATCCAGATCATCGGCAAAGAGGTTGACGAAGCTTACTACGAGGCTGTTAAAACAATCCAGGTTAACCCCGATGTTGACAAGAGCAACCTTAAAATTGTTTACTCTCCCCAGCACGGCACAGGCAACGTGCCCGTAAGAAGGGTTCTTTCCGACCTTGGCTACAAGGTTATCCCCGTTTACGAGCAGTGCGAGCCCGATACAGAGTTCTCCAACACAAAGAGCCCCAACCCCGAAAGCCCCCTTGCATATGAGCTTCCTCTTGCAAAGGCAAAGGAGCACGATGCTGACATCGTTATCCTTACTGACCCCGACTGCGACAGGTTAGGCGTTGCAGTACGTCAGGACGGCGAATATATCCTCATGACAGGTAACCAGGGCGGTGCAGTTCTTCTTCAGTATATCTTAAGCCAGCTTAAGGCACAGAACAGGCTTCCCGACAACGGTCTTATCTTCAACACAGTAGTAACAAGTGACCTTGGTGACCGTGTTGCCGAAAAGTACGGTGTAGGCGTTGAAAAAACACTTACAGGCTTCAAGTTCATCGGTGACAAGATTCATAATCATAAGCACTCCGACGGCAAGCCCTTCCTCTTTGGCTATGAGGAAAGCTACGGCTACCTTATCGCACCCTTCGTTCGTGATAAGGATGCTGTTCAGTCCTCCCTCATGCTTTGTGAAGCTGCAGCCTTCTATAAGGCACAGGGCAAAACTCTTTATGATGTGCTCAACGACATTTATAAGGAATTCGGCTATTATAAGGATTCTCTCACAAGCATCACAATCCCCGGTGAAGACGGCGCTGCAAGAATAAAGAATATTTTGGCTGACCTCCGCAGTAACCCCAAGGAAGAGGTTTGCGGCATTAAGGTAAAGGAAGTTCAGGATTTCACAACTGCTGAAATGATTGTAAAGGGCTTCCCCAAGTCCAATGTTCTTAAATACATTTTAGAGGACGGCACATGGATTGCTATCCGTCCTTCAGGCACAGAGCCCAAGTGTAAGTTCTACTACTCCATCGTAGCAAAGGATAAGTCACTTGTTGAAGAAAAGCTTGCCGCTATCCGCAAGGAATTTGAGCCTGAATTATAATAAAAAATAGCCCAGACCGCCAAAAGGCGAAAATACAGGATAACAAATCCTAAAACAGCTTAAAAAATCATAAACTTTTTATCAATGTAGAAAACTCTCGCAATTTAGCGAGAGTTTTCTGTGATTTTATGCCTTTTAGCTATCGACAAATCTCACCGCTCGACGTACCTATGTACGCCTTCGGGCATGGATGAACTGTGGGGCGGACACCACAGTTCACCTTCGATTTGTCAATTCTGGACTATTTTTCCTATCCC
The DNA here is from genome assembly GCA_017440585.1 of Clostridia bacterium. Classification (GTDB taxonomy): domain Bacteria; phylum Bacillota; class Clostridia; order UMGS1883; family UMGS1883; genus RGIG1927. Next base: position 20,074 of record JAFSGW010000012.1, read on the forward strand.
CTCAAAAAGGGACTGTAAAAAACTGAACCCCGCCCTGTCAAGTAGACAATGTAAATAACAAAAATTTATGATATGCACTCCACAAATTTTGTGGGGTGTATATTTTTATGCTACCATTAACTCGTGATATTCCATTGGCGATAAACAACCAA
>JAFSGW010000102.1 GCA_017440585.1 Clostridia bacterium
CAAAAAATAAATTTTATATTATTGCCGTGCGAGAATTTCCTCGCAAGACTCGGAAAAGCTACAAAGGCATTACAAAGTGTTTTCTCCTCTGTTTACTTTAATTGCAACTATCGTCAGAGAGTGTCGGAGACACTTTGTTCTTCTGTTAATAGCCGAAATATGTTGTGCAATATTCGTCAACTTTATTATAAAGAGCTTCTCTTACTGCCATATCACCCATGAGAAGGTGGTTAGAATTTTCAAAGGTAAAGCAATCATTTTTTACATTATGCTTCTTAAGCTTTTCAAATGTAAGAGTTTTGTTTTTTGTGGGAACAATACCGTCTTTGCCGTCACCTGCGTAACCGCATATTGTAGGAATTGAGTTTTCATTGATATAATAGATTGGGGATACGGTATTGATAATTTCCTGTTGTTTTTCATTTGTTAAATCAGCTATGCCGTTATCCAAATTCTTAATACCATAAAGAAGTAATGCCAAACCCGGACCTGTATTTTTGTCGTAGTCCCATTCTTGCCATGTATCAGAGTTAAAGTCGGCGGGACCTACCATGTTGATAACGAAGGAAAGGGGAATGGCTGACCTTTCAGGGCAGGAATAGGAAAACAGTGTTGCAAGGTGTGCTCCCGAAGAAAAGCCGTGAAGTGCAAGATTGGTTACATTATAACCGTTTTCGTTGCAAAATTCTTTAAGCTTTTGTATAGCTGAGGTAATGTCGTCCATGTTGGTGCTGATAGTGTTCTCGTTGTCGATGTAATGATAGTTTATACTTGCTGTTACATAGCCCTTTTCCTGATATTTTTTGCAAAGATATGCTTCCGAAGATTTGTCGCCGCTGGTCCAGCTGCCGCCATGGATAAACATAAGCGCACCATAAGAGCTTCTGTCAGAGCTTTTTTCGGGAAGATATATGTCCATTACATTGCGTTCGGCATCGCTGTAGGAAATATCCTGATAAGTTACGGTATTGGTATGTGTATTATCCGGCAAAAGACCTGAAGAAACTGAAGGAACAATAAAAGAAATGAGCAATGTTATTATAGCAAAAATGGATTTCATAAATTCTCTCCTTTCATTCTTATAAAACGATTATAGTATTGATTGTAAGAAAAGTCAATAAAAAAGGGAAAAAACAACAGTGGTTACATACCGGAAGATGAAGAAAAGAAAAAAGTTTATAAAAAACATACCAAATTGCTATGTTTTTTCAAAAATAGTATTGATTATCATTTTTAAATGTGCTATAATGCAATTAAAGGAGGGGATAAAGCATGGACAATTTACTTATAAGCGCTTGTCTTCTGGGGCTTTCCTGTCGCTATGACGGTGAGTATAGGGAATATGATTTGAAAAATCTTAGGGAAAAATTCAACCTTATACCCATATGTCCCGAAATTTACGGTGGCTTGCCAACTCCAAGGGTGCCAAGCGAAATACAAGGCGAGAAGGTTGTTAACCGCAATGGAGAGGATGTTACTGCTCAATATGAAAAGGGCGCACAAGAAGCACTGAAATTGGCAAAGCTTTATAATGCAAAGTATGCTCTTCTTAAAGCAAAAAGCCCATCATGTGGGAAAAATGAGGTGTATGACGGCAGTTTCACCGCTACCCTTGTTAGTGGGGAAGGGGTTACGGCCAAGCTTTTACGTGAAAACGAATTGGTAATTTTTACTGAAAATGAGATTAATATACTGCTTGAAAAATAGGCAAATTATTTGTCAATTAAAACTATAAAAAGATTGACGAGCTATGTTTTATGCGGTATAATGATATGTGGCAACCGGCAGTTGCCCGAATGTTTATATTTAATATTTTTTCATATAAAGAGGAGGTAATTTACATGACTGATTTAAAGGCATGGGAAGGCTTTGACGGCCGAATCTGGAAACTTGAAGTTAACGTACGTGACTTCATTCAGAAGAACTACACACCCTACGATGGTGATTCTTCTTTCCTTGAAGGTCCTACAGATGCTACAAACAAGCTCTGGGGAAGGCTTTCCGAATTACAGAAGGAAGAAAGAGCTAACGGCGGCGTGCTTGACATGGAAACCGAAAAGGTTGCTACACTCACAGCATATGGCCCCGGCTACATTGACGAATCCATGAAGGATTTGGAAAAGGTTGTTGGTTTACAGACAGATAAGCCTCTCAAGAGAGCGTTTATGCCCTTTGGTGGTATTAACATGGCTGTAAAGGCTTGCGAAACAAACGGCTACACACCCAACCCCGAACTTGTTAAGATTTTCACAGAATATTGCCGCACACATAACCAGGCTGTATTCGATGTATACACACCTGAAATGAGAGCCGCAAGAAGCAACAAAATCATCACAGGTCTTCCCGATGCTTACGGCAGAGGCCGTATCGTTGGCGACTACAGAAGAGTTGCTCTTTACGGTATTGATTTCCTTATCGAAGAAAAGAAGAAGGATAAGGTAGCTTGCGGTGAAAGCAGCATGCGTGACAGCGTTATCCGTGCACGTGAAGAAGTTGCTATGCAGATCAAGGCTCTTGAAGACATGAAGACAATGGCTGCTTCCTACGGCTATGATATTTCTAAGCCTGCTACAAATGCACGTGAAGCTGTTCAGTGGCTTTACTGTGGTTATCTTGCAGCTATCAAGACACAGAACGGCGCTGCAATGAGTGTTGGTAGAGTATCTACTTTCCTTGATATCTATATCAAGAGAGATATGGACCTTGGTATCCTTACAGAACAGGAAGCTCAGGAGCTTATCGACCATTTCGTAATGAAGCTTCGTATGGTTAAGTGTGCTCGTACACCTGACTACAACCAGCTCTTCACAGGTGACCCCGTTTGGGCTACACTTGAAGTTGGTGGTATCGGTATGGACGGCAGAAGCATGGTTACTAAGACTGACTATCGTTTCCTCCGTACACTTGAAAACATGGGTCCCTCTCCCGAACCCAACCTTACAGTTCTTTACTCTTCTGCACTTCCCGAAACATTCAAGAAGTACACAAGTGAAATTTCTATAAGAACAAGCTCTATCCAGTATGAAAACGATGACGTTATGAAGCCCATCTGGGGTGATGACTACTCCATCTGCTGCTGCGTATCTGCTACACAGACAGGTAAGGAAATGCAGTTCTTCGGAGCACGTGCTAACCTTGCAAAGTGTCTTCTTTACGCTATCAACGGTGGTGTTGATGCTAAGACATTAAAGCAGGTAGGTCCCGCTTACAAGCCCATCACAAGTGAATACCTTGATTACGATGAAGTAATCACAAAGTATGTTGCTATGATGGAATGGCTTGCTAAGCTCTACGTACACACACTCAATGCAATTCACTACATGCATGATAAATACTTCTATGAAGCAGCTGAAATGGCTCTTATCGATACAGAAGTAAAGAGAAGCTTTGCTACAGGTATCGCAGGTTTCTCCCACGTTGTTGACTCCCTTTCTGCTATCAAGTATGCAAAGGTTAAGGTTATCCGTGATCCCGAATCCGGCGTAGCTAAGCACTTCGAAATCGAAGGCGAATTCCCCAAGTACGGTAACGATGATGACCGTGCAGACGATATCGCTATCTGGCTTCTCCGTACATTCATGGAAAAGATCAAGAAGCATCACACATATCGTGACAGTGAACCTTCCACATCTATCCTTACAATTACATCTAACGTTGTTTACGGTAAGGCTACAGCTGATATGCCCAACGGCAGAAAAGCAGGCGAACCCCTTTCTCCCGGCGCTAACCCCGCTTACGGTGCAGAACAGAACGGTCTTCTTGCTTCCCTTAACTCTGTTGCTAAGCTTCCCTATCACTGGGCTCTTGACGGTATTTCCAATACACAGACAATCAACCCCGCTGCATTGGGTGCAACAGAAGAAGAACAGACAGAAAAGCTTGCTCAGATTCTTGACGGTTACTTCGATCAGGGTGGTCACCACGTTAACATCAACGTGTTCGGTACAGAAAAGCTTATCGACGCTATGGAACATCCCGAGAAGGAAGAATATGCAAACTTTACTATCCGTGTATCCGGTTATGCTGTAAAGTTTATCGACCTTACAAAGGAACAGCAGCTTGACGTTATTGCAAGAACTTGCCATGACAGACTGTAATGTAAAAGGTCTTGTTCATGCTCATGAAACATTCGGGGCCGTTGACGGCCCCGGTGTTCGTTATGTGGTGTTTTTACAGGGCTGTGCTATGCGCTGTATGTATTGCCACAACCCCGAAACATGGGCAATGGGCAACGATGAATGGAAAGCTGAAAGCTGGGATGCAAAGTCCCTCTTTGAAAAGGCATATAAATACAAAACCTACTGGGGCAAAAACCTGGAAAAGGGTGGCATTACCGTTTCGGGCGGTGAACCGCTTCTTCAGATGGAATTTGTGACGGAGTTTTTTAAGCTGGCTAAGGCAAAGGGCGTACATACTGCTCTTGATACCTCGGGACAGCCCTTCAGTATGGACGAGGCATATCTTGAAAAGTTTAACGAGCTGATGAAGTATACCGACCTTGTGATGCTTGACTTAAAAGCATTTGACAGAGAGCTTCACAAAAAGGTTACGGGCTTTGGCAATGAAAACATTCTCCAAATGGCTAAGTATTTATCTGCTATGGGCAAAAAGATGTGGATAAGACGTGTTCTTGTGCCTGACCTTACAGATGGTGAAGAGGAGCTTAAAAACCTCAGCGAATTTATTAAAAGCCTTGACGGTGTTGAAAAGGTAGAGCTTCTGCCTTATCATACTTTAGGTCTTTTCAAGTGGAAAAAGCTTGGAATTGATTATCCCCTTGAGGGCGTGAGAACACCTTCAAAGGAAGAGATTGAAAAGGCTAAAATGATACTTGGTATAAACTAATTAAAAGGGATTGCAGTTGCAATCCCTTTTTTGTGTAAAACTACAGAAGTTGACGAAGAGACGATTTTTTTGTTGCAATAGGAACCTTGAATTGCTATAATTAATATGCTGAAATTGATAATTAATGTGAGGCGATATATATGCAGAAAAAACCTTTTTTGCACATAGGTATGCGAAATATTAAAACTGCACTTGCAACAACGCTTACAGCACTTTTATACCTGCTTGCAGGAAAAAACCCCACCTTTGCATGTATAGGTACTGTTTTTGGTGTTGGCAGTGATATGGAAAACAGTAAGCTTAATGGCGGCAACCGATTTTTCGGTACTGTTTTCGGCGGCGTTCTCGGTATGCTTTTGTTCAGCATATATATAAAGGTTTATCCTGATGCTGAAATTTTAAGGTACCCTGCTTCCGAGACTGTGAAATACCATCCCCTTATATTGCTTTTGCTTGCAATTGGTGTCAGTGCACTTATTATTGTGAGCGTGGCATTCAAGTGGCCCGGTGCAATACAGCCCGGTGGCGTAATGCTGTGCATTCTTTTGTTCACAACACCTGCAGAAAGCTATATTCTTTACTCAATTAACCGTATTGTTGACACGGGTATAGGCGTTCTTATAGCTCTTGGTGTAAATCTTTTGTTCCCCAGAGAAAAGGTTGTGGGCGCTATGGAAAAAATGAATTTGAAGAAAAGTGAATCCGAAGAGACTTCCATGTGAAGTCTTTTCTTTTTGTGTAAAATTTGGTTGAAAAGATATACGAAAAGGTGTAAAATATAAGTACAACATTTTGTAAGGAGAAAGCCATGAAATCTTTACGTGAATTATATAAAATAGGCAGAGGTCCTTCCAGCAGTCACACTATGGGTCCCGAGAGGGCTTGTAACTTCTGTAAAAATAAATATAAGGATGCCGATTCCTATAAGGTTGTGCTCTACGGCTCACTTGCAAAAACCGGCGAGGGGCACGGCACCGACAGGGTTATTGTTGAAACACTTGCTCCATGCAGGGTTGACATAGTGTTTGATGTTAAGAAAAACGATATACCTCATCCTAACACAATGGATATTTACCCTATGAAGGACGGGGCAGAGCTGGGGTGCGAAAGAATACTCAGTATAGGCGGCGGAATGATTGAAATTCTTAACGAGTCGGGTGTTATTTCAAAGGACGTATACCGTTTTACGAAGTTTTCCCAGATATCCGAATACTGCAAAAAGCACGACATGCGTTTGTGGGAGTATGTAAAGGAGGAAGAGGGCGAGGAAATATTTGAGCACCTTTCCGATATATGGCAGACAATGAAGGCAAGCGTGAAAAACGGTATCAGCACAAGTGGAATACTTCCCGGTGGTCTTGAGGTGGAAAGAAAGGCGAAAAAGCTTTTCAATACCCGTCATATTGACGAGAGTGCACAGACAAGAGAGAACCGTCTTGTGTGTGCCTATGCTTTTGCGGTGAGCGAGGAAAATGCTGCGGCGGGTACAATTGTCACAAGCCCTACCTGCGGAAGTGCAGGTGTTCTTCCTGCAGTTTTATATTACGAGCAGGAGCAACGCGGCTTTAAGGATGAGGACGTTGTAAAGGCTCTTGCAACTGCAGGCATTGTTGGCAATATTATAAAAACAAACGCTTCCATATCGGGAGCAGAGTGTGGCTGTCAGGCTGAAATCGGCTCTGCCTGCTCAATGGCGGCTGCGGCATTGGGTGAGCTTTTCGGCTTGAGCCTTGATGAAATTGAATATGCTACGGAAATTGCCATGGAGCACCACTTGGGGCTTACCTGTGACCCGGTAGGGGGATTGGTGCAGATACCCTGCATTGAACGTAATGCGGTTGCGGCAATGAGAGCTATCAATGCAGTAAGCCTTGCAAACTTTTTGAGTGAGTCCAGAAAAATTTCCTTTGACCTTGTTGTAGAGGTTATGTATGCAACAGGTAAGGACTTAAAGAAGAGATACCGAGAAACAAGCGAAGGCGGACTTGCAAAGCTTTATAAAAGTATGAAAAAATAGCACGGAAGGGCAGACTACGGTCTGCCCTTTCTTTTAACCGCAGGTTGTGCAATAAGCACAAAAAAAACGAAAAAAATACGTAATAATTGATAAAATTTCCTAAAAACGGGTTGACAGAAAAGGGAAACTGTGCTTTAATGGTCTTAAGGAGATGTCTCATGACAGACGTCAAAAACAAAAAAAGAAAGAAGAGGATGAAACATGAAAAAGTTACTTAGTCTTATGTTAGCAGTTGCAATGATTTTTGCTCTCGCTGCATGCGGTCCCGCTGAAGTTGTGGAGGATCCCTCCGAAGAAGCAGGTCTTATCAAGGTTGGTATTATCAACAATGACCCCAACGAATCCGGTTACCGTACAGCTAACGATGCTGACATGAAGAGAGTGTTCACAGAAGAAAACGGCTACGAAGCATCTTTCGCATATTCCTTAAAGAATGACGAACAGATCGCAGCAGCTCAGAAGTTCATTCAGGACGAAGTTGACTACTTACTTATCTCTGCTGCAGGTACAGCAGGTTGGGACACAGTTTTGCAGGATGCACAGGCTGCAGGTATCGAAGTTATTCTTTTCGACCGCACAATTGATGCTGACGAAAGCTTATATGTAGCTTCCATCGTTTCCGACATGGCTAAGGAAGGCCAGACAGCTGTTGACTGGCTCGCTTCTCAGGAACTTGAAGCTTATAATGTTATCCACATTCAGGGCGTTATGGGCTCTTCCGCTCAGATCGGCCGTACAGGTGCTCTTGATACAATGGTAGCAGAAAACGAAAACTGGAACCTTGTAACACAGCAGACAGCTGAATGGAACGCTGAAACAGCTCAGCAGATCGTTCAGGCAGTTATCGACTCCGGTAAGGAATTCAACGTTGTATACGCTGAAAACGATGACATGGCTAAGGGTGCTGTAGCAGCTCTTGACGCAGCAGGTATCACTCACGGTGTTGACGGCGACGTTATCATCATGGGCTTTGACTGCAACAAGTGGGCTCTTGAAGAACTCCTTGCAGGCAACTGGAACTATGACGGTCAGTGCAACCCCTTCCAGGCTGACTACATCGATGAAATCATCGACGGTCTTGAAAAGGGCGAAGCTCCCGCTGAAAAGGTTGTTATCATGGAAGAAAAGGGCTTTGACGCTACAACAATTACACAGGCTGACGTTGATCAGTACGGTATCTGATAATTTAATTTGAACTGCACACGCGGTACGGATAATTTCCGCACCGCGTGTATTACATTACGGGAAAAGCTTTCCCGTAATGTAATGCACAAAGGTGTTTGGTATCAGATTATTATATAAAATGGGGGCGAGATTATGGGAAATGAAAATGTAGTATTGAAAATGCGCGGAATTTGTAAATACTTCCCCGGTGTTAAAGCTCTTCAGAATGTGGATTTTACATTACGAAAGGGTGAAATTCATGCGCTGATGGGTGAAAACGGTGCGGGTAAGTCTACGCTTATTAAGGTTCTTACGGGCGTTTATCCAAAGGATGACGGGCAGATTTTCATAGATGACAAGGCAGTTGTTATCCGTTCACCTCAGGAGGCACAGAATTCGGGTATAAGTACTGTTTACCAGGAAATTACACTTTGTCCTAACCTTACCGTTGCAGAAAATATGTATATAGGCCGTGAAAAGGGTATTGGCGTAAGCTGGGGCAAAATGAATGCAAGTGCAAAGAAGCTTCTTGACAGCCTTGAAATACCTGCAGTGCCCACACAGCAGCTTGGCTCCTGCTCAATTGCCGTTCAGCAGATGGTTGCCATTGCACGTGCAGTTGATATGGAATGTAAGGTTTTAATTCTTGATGAGCCCACCTCCTCATTGGATGAGCAGGAGGTACAAAAGCTCTTTAAGCTCATGCGTGAGCTCAGGGAAAAGGGTGTAGGTATTATATTTGTAACACACTTCCTGGAGCAGGTTTACGAGGTTTGTGACACAATTACCGTGCTCCGTGACGGTCAGCTTGTGGGTGAGTATCCCATAGCGGAGCTTCCGAGAGTTCAGCTTGTTTCAAAAATGCTGGGTAAGGAGCTTGATGATTTATCTGACATTAAGCGTCATGATGAAGAGGCTGCCTCTCACGGTGACAAGGTTGCAGTACTTGAGGTAAAACAGCTTAAGTCCACAACGGGTGTTGCCCCCTTTGACTTTGAAATTTTTGAAGGCGAGGTAAATGGCTTTACGGGTCTTTTGGGCTCGGGCAGAAGCGAATGTGTACGTGCTATTTTCGGTGCGGATAAAACCTCGGGCGGTGAGGTGTACATTGGCGGTAAAAAGTTTAAGATAAATAAGCCCTTAGACGCAATGAAGCATGGGGTTGGTTACCTTGCAGAGGACAGAAAGCGTGACGGTATCATAGGCGATTTGTCGGTAAGAGATAATATAATTCTTGCACTGCAGGTTATGAACGGCTTCTTCCGTCCCTTCTCAAGAGCAAAGGCAGAGGCATTTGCTGATGAGTACATAAAGCTTTTACAGATTAAAACTGCTTCTACAAATACGCCCATTAAAGCACTTTCGGGCGGTAATCAGCAGAAGGTTATCCTTGCACGCTGGCTTCTTACAAATCCCTTATATCTGATACTTGACGAGCCTACCCGTGGTATTGACGTTGGTACAAAGGTTGAAATTCAGAAGCTTGTGTTAAGGCTTGCAGAGGAGGGTAAGAGCGTTACCTTCATTTCCTCTGAAATTGATGAAATGCTCAGAACCTGCTCACGCCTGATAGTTATGCGTGACAGAAAGGTTGTTGGTGAGCTTACGGGCGATGAGCTGACACAGAATCATATTATGGCAACTATTGCAGGAGGTGACAAGTAATATGGCAAAGAACTTGAAAAACGGTAAGAGTATAGGCTCAATGCTTATAGGCTTATTCCGTCAGCAGATTTTTATTCCCATTGCGGCACTTATGATACTTGTTATCTTTAACCTTATTGCAGACCCCTCCTTCTTTAAAATTACTATGGGTCAGAACAATGCAGGCGACCCCATTTTGTCGGGTTATCTTGTGACAATTTTAAATAATGCCTCGGAGCTTGCCATCCTTGCCATAGGCATGACACTTGTTACGGCGGCATCAGGCGGTCAGGATATTTCCGTTGGTGCAACAATTGCCATTGCAGGCAGTGTTATACTCCGTATTCTCTGCGGTGCGGCAGGTCCCCGACCTGAAACAATGCAGGCACCCATTTTTGTGGCATTCCTTGTTGCATGTGTGGTAACAATGCTTTTTGGTGCCTTTAACGGTGCTTTGGTTGCATATTTCAAAATACAGCCAATGGTTGCAACACTTATTATGTTTACAGCGGGCAGAAGCATTGCCGCATGGATTAACAATAACCAGCTTCCCGTTATAAAGGATGTTTCTTTCGGATATTTCGGTAACTATATTCCGGGAATACCGGTGCCAACCCCTGTGTTTATAGCAATTCTGTGTATGATAATTATAGCCTTGGTTTTAAAGTTTACAAATTTAGGCTTGTACGTTCAGGCGGTAGGTATCAACTCGCACTCCTCACGACTTAACGGTTTGAACCCCGAGTTGATAAAGTTTGTTACATATGTGATTATGGGTCTTTGTGTTGCGGTTGCAGGTCTTATAAAGGTAAGCCGTATTTCAACAATCAACTATTCCGTAATCGCAAAGGATATTGAAATGGATGCTATTTTGGCTGTTGCTTTGGGCGGTAATGCCTTAGGCGGCGGTAAATTCAGCATGACAGCTTCAATTTTAGGTGCTTATGTTATTCAGTTCTTAACAACAACACTTTACAAGTTTGAAGTGCCCTCCGATGCACTTCCTGCATACAAGGCAATTGTTGTAATTATTCTTGTTGTTATGAGTGCTCCCATTGTAAGAGAAAAAATGGGCAAGCTGTGGAAGAAGATAGCACCCAAAAAGGCAGTAAAGGAGGCGTGATGATATGACTAATAAGAATCCTTTAAAGAAAAAGGTCGGCATATCCGATACTAACTTACTGCTTGTAATTACAATTGCGGTGTTCCTGGTTATGTACATAAGCGCCGTTTTGTTCTTAGGCTCAGGCTTCACAAAGCCTCAGACCTTCTTTAACATTCTTAATGATAACGCCGCACTTATTATTCTTTCCTGCGGTATGAGTATTGTTATGATAACCGGTGGTATTGATATTTCAGTTGGTACGCTGACAGCACTTGTTTGTATGAGCTGTGCGGTGCATCTTGACTATCAGGGCGGAAGCGTTCTTACAGCAATGCTTCTGGCATTGGGTATTGGCGTTGCCTTTGGTTTGGTGCAGGGTTATTTAGTAGCGTATCTTGAAATACAGCCCTTCATTGTTTCCCTTGCAGGTATGTTCTTTGCAAAGGGTATGACAACAATTGTAAACTCCACACAGTTCAATGTTGCTCACGAGGGCTTCAAGGCACTTAAGGCTATCCGTATTTATGTGCCCTTCATGGGTGCGGTGAACAAAAAGGGCGTATACGTGCCTGCATATATTGAGCCGGGCGTTGTAGTTGCACTTTTGCTTGTTGTTTTACTGTTTGTGCTTTTGAAGTGGAGTAAAACCGGCAGAAACTTCTATGCTGTGGGCGGTAACCTTAACAGTGCAACAATGCTTGGCATAAACGTTAAGAGAACAAAGTTCATTGCACATATGCTTTGCAGCACTCTTGCAGGTATAGGCGGCTTTGTATACTTCATGCACGTTGGCTCAGGCTCCGTTTCCCATGCGGCAGGTGCCGAAATGAATGCCATTGCATCAAGTATCATAGGCGGTACAATGCTTAGTGGCGGTGTTGGTAACATTGCAGGTACATTCTTTGGTGTGTTGAGCTTAAGTACAATCAAGAACATAGTTTCATCCTTGGGTCTTGATGAGGCATGGTGGACAAATATTACCGTTGCGGCGATGATATGCCTGTTCCTTCTGGTGCAGAGTCTGGTGCTTTTAAGAAAGAATAAGAAGAAGTAAGAAAAACTAAAAGCTCCGCATCAGTGATGCGGAGTTCAGGCTGTCGATAAACCTGAAATTTTGCATAATCGCGAAGGGCTCGGGGAAGAAGGTTCCCCGAATAAAATAGGAGGGGCTATCGCATTGCCCCTCCGAAAGTGCCGATTTTAGGGGGCTCGCAAGCCCCTTGCACGAGAAATTGGCACTTTGTTCCTCAGAAAAAAATTAACAAAAAATATTGCTCTCAGCAAGATTTTTTGTTGCGTGTCGACTTTTTCGACACGCTAAAAGCTCCGACAGTTTTGTCGGAGCTTTTAATTATTTGGATTGGATTAAGTCGTTCATGTCATACATACCGGGATTTTTGCCAACCATGAATTTTGCAGCGGCGATTGCACCTTCTGCAAAAACGTCACGGGAGAGGGCGGTATGCTTCAATTCGATGATTTCGTCATTGCCTGCAAAAATAACAGTATGCTCACCAACGATTGTGCCACCACGGATTGCGTGGATGCCGATTTCCTTCTTTTCACGCTTTTTACGTACGCTGTGACGGTCGTATACATATTCCTTCTTTTCCTTTGCCGCATCGTTGATTGCATCGGCAATGTAAAGGGCGGTACCACTGGGGGCATCCAGCTTGCGGTTGTGATGTGCTTCAACAATTTCAATGTCGAAGTTATCTTCAAGAACATTTGTGGCTCTTTTTGCAAGGTCAATAATTACGTTTACGCCAAGGCTCATATTTGCAGAGAAGAAAACTGCAGTTTCACTACCCTTGGATGCCATGAATGCTTTCTGCTCAGGTGTGAGGCCTGTTGTGCACACAACAACGGGGATGTGATTTATAGATGCATAGGTAACGATGGGCACAAGGCAGGATGGATGGGAGAAGTCAATAATAACGTCTGCTTCTACGTTTACTTCATCGGGTGAAGAAAAAACGGGGAAGGAGAGAGTGCCGTCATTTACAAGGTCGATACCGCCTGCAATTTCGCAATCGGGGTCATTTGCAACAATAGAGGCAATTACCCTGCCCATTTTGCCGGAGCAGCCTGAAAGTAATATTTTTGTCATTAGTAACATTCCTTTCTTACAGAAAAGACAGACAGAATAACTGTCTGTCTTTAAATTTTAAAGAATACCGTAATTTGTCATAGCCTTTTTAAGAACCTCTAAGTTCTTGTCGGAGATTTCATAAAGAGGCATACGGAGTGTGCCGGGGCAAAGACCCATAAGCTCACATGCTTTCTTTACGGGGATGGGGTTTGTTTCGCAGAAGAGAGCATCGATGAGCTCAATTGCTTCAAGCTGAAGCTTACGTGCTGTAACAACATCACCGTTTAAGAAGGATGCCATCATATCGTGAGTCTTTTTAGGAGCTACGTTTGCAAGCACGGAAATTGTACCGATACCGCCAAGGGACATGATGGGCACGTTCTGGTCATCGTTACCTGAATAGATGTCTATCTTGTCGCCAACCAGGCTTGCAAGCTTTGCAACCTGAGAAAGGTTACCTGAAGCTTCCTTGATACCTACGATGTTTTCGTGTTTAGCAAGCTCTGCCATTGTTTCGGGAAGAACGTTTAAGCCTGTTCTGCCGGGAACGTTATATACAATCATGGGACAGTCGGAAGCGGATGCCATTAATTCAAAATGCTTTATAAGACCACGCTGACTTGTTTTGTTATAATAGGGAGTAACAGTTAAAAGACCATCGGCACCTAATGCAGCAGCCTCGCGACAAAGAGCAACACCATGACGTGTATCGTTACTACCTGTGCCTGCTACAACGGGAACTCTGCCGTCAACCTTTTTTACAACGTATTCAACAACGCTTAAATGCTCTTTATCGTTAAGTGTTGCAGATTCGCCTGTAGTACCGCAGGCGATAATTGCATCGGTTCCGTTTTCAATCTGGTATTCAACCAACCTGCCAAGGGTGTCAAAATCGATAGAAAAATCGGGGTTGAAGGGTGTTACAAGAGCAACGCCCGAGCCTGTGAAAATGGGCTTGTTTGTCATAGCAAAAATCCTTTCCTATAAGATTAGTTCATATATTCGATAAGCTTTTCAGCAATCTGTACAGCGTTGGAAGCCGCACCCTTTCTGATGTTGTCGGCAACAACCCAGAGGTTAACACCGTTTTCAACACTTTCATCACGACGGATTCTGCCTACATAGGTTTCATCTGTGCCTGCGGCGTTGATAGCCATGGGGTAGAGGTTGTTTGCTGTGTCGTCCTGAACAACAACGCCGGGAGCATTCTTAAGAACTTCCTTAAGCTCGTCAAGGTCAAAAGGCTTTTCAAATTCAACATTGATAGATTCGCTGTGGCCGTTGAACACGGGAACACGAACTGTTGTTGCTGTAATTCTCATGTCGGGCTTGCCTAAAATCTTTCTTGTTTCCTTAATCATCTTTTCCTCTTCCTTGGTGTAACCGTTGGGAAGGAAAACGTCAATATGAGGAATACAGTTGCCTGCGATGGGGTGGGGGAACTTTTTGGGAGCTTCGCCCTTTAAACCGTTTTCAAGGTCATTCCATCCGCCTACGCCTGCACCGGAAACTGCCTGGTATGTGGAATATACAACTCTCTTGATTGTGTATTTTTCGTCAAGAGGCTTTAAAGCTACCATTGCCTGGATTGTGGAGCAGTTGGGGTTTGCGATGATACCCTTGTTCCACTTGATGTCTTCGGGGTTAACCTCGGGAACAACCAGAGGAACCTCGTCATTCATTCTCCATGCGGAGGAGTTATCTATAACTACACAGCCCTTGCTTGCTGCGATGGGAGCAAACTTTTCACTTGTGGAACCGCCTGCGGAGAAAAGAGCAATGTCAATACCGCGGTCAAAGGATGTTTCTGTGAGTTCTTCAATCACATATTCCTTACCCATGAACTGTACCTTGCTGCCTGCACTCTTTGCAGAAGCGAAGAGGTAATATGTATCAACGGGGAGCTTCTTTTCTTCGAGAACCTTAAGGAAAGTTCTGCCTACCATGCCTGTTGCACCAACAACGGCTACTGTTAATTTCTTGTTCATTTCTAACACAACCTTACTAAAATAGATTTTTTGCGTAAAGGTTTTATAAAAGCCTAAAAAACCTTTAAACTATAATACCACCCCTAACTATTATTGTCAAACAAATTTTCAAAATAGGGGTGGATATTTTTCACGGGATATGATATAGTATATAAGGGTTTTTGTTGTTTAATGCAAAAAACCCTCAAAAGAGACAAGCAAGGAAGGTAAAAATGAAGAAAACAGCCTTTATAATAACAGCTTTTATAATACTTTTTGTCCTTTCGGCACAAGTTTGCATGGCAGAGGATGTTTATAAAGACACTTTGCGTGTAGGCTTAAGCTACGGTGCCTCGGCAAAGGAAACGGCAACCTTTTATTCAAATGACGATATTGCCGTTTACGATGTGAACACGGGTGGAGGTATTGCATATATAAGTGCAGGCACGCCCATTACCCTTACTGCAACGGGCGGTATTGTGGCAAGCGACCAATTCTATTACTACACAGATGTGGTACGCCTTGAAAGCATTGGCACAATTTTTTATAACCATAAAGAATACCGCGGAGCCTTTGAGGTGAGAAACAACGGCGACTTGTTCCGTGTTATAAACATTGTTGACACAGACGATTACCTTGCAAGCCTTTTAGGCAGGGAAATGAGCGTTACATGGCCCTTAGAGGCTCTTAAGGCTCAGGCGGTATGTGCACGTAACTACGCCTTTACGATAGGGGGTAAGCATTCCTCCTACGGTTTTGACATATGCGCAGAACAGCATTGTCAGGTTTACGGCGGTGTGTCCTCGGAGGCAGAGTCAACACGCCGTGCAGTTGAAGAAACAGAGGGTATTCTTGTTACATACAAGGACAAGGTTGTGCCCCTTTATTACTTCTCCTGCGACGGTGGCTACACAGAGGACAGTGAAAACGTGTGGGTAAGTGCAGAGGGGTACCTTCGGGGTAAAAAGGATATTTACGAAAACCCCGAATATGCAACCCTTTACAACTGGACAAAAACCTTCACAAAGGAGGAAATAGAAAATATACTTTTATCAAGAGGCGTTGAGATAGGCGAGCTCAAGGATGTTGTGATTGAAGAAGTGAGCGACAACAAGGGCGTTATAAAGCTTACCTTTTACGGCGATATGGGCGAAAAGAGCATTACAAAGTCCAGCGTGAGAAGCTATCTTTCCTTAAACAGCAATGCTTTTACCATCGAAAAGCACACTCTTGGCGAAGAGGTTGAGGAAGAGATTGAACTGCCTCCTGTGTATGTGCTCTCGGGAAGCGGTATGGTTGAGGTAAGTGAGCCCGGTTATATTATGACATCCGAAGGGCTTTATGAAATACCCTACGAGGAGGAAGCTCCCGTGGATGAGGATGTCTCCTACGTTGCTTACACCTTCCACGGCCACGGCTGGGGTCACCTTGTGGGCATGAGCCAGTGGGGTGCATATTCAATGGCAATGCTTGGGCTTAATTACAGAGATATTTTAAGCTTCTATTTTACCGATATTGAGTTTGTTGACAACAAGCCGGATGTGGCAGAGGAATTTGTAACAGACGATGAAGAGGTAATAGAGGAATGGGTTGAATACGAGGAGGAAACAGAGGCTGAAAGTGACGGCGCTGTGACCGATGACAATATACAGTGGAGTGATACGGGAATATGAATACAGAAGAATTTGACTACTACCTGCCCGAGGAGCTGATTGCTCAGCACCCGTTAACTGACCGTGCGGCGGCAAGGTTTATGACAATAAATAAAGAAACGGGCGAGGTTGGACACGATTATTTTTATAACGTGAAAAAGTACCTCAGACCCGGCGACTGCCTTGTTTTAAACGATACAAGGGTTATTCCTGCACGCCTTTACGGTGTTAAAGAGGGCACGGGTGCAGCTATGGAGTTTTTGCTTTTAACAAGAAGAAGCACCAACGAGTGGGAGGTTATCCTAAAGCCCGGCAGACGTGCAAAAGAGGGCGTAAGGGTTATTTTCGGCGAGGGAAAGCTTGTTGCGGAAATAAAGGAAGTTCTGGATAACGGTAACAGAGTTGTGGAGTTTTTCTACGAAGGGCTTTTTGAAAATGTGCTGGATGAATTGGGTGAAATGCCTCTTCCTCCGTACATTACCGCAAAATTAGAGGACAAGGAAATGTACCAGACGGTATATTCCAGAAACGAAGGAAGTGCGGCGGCACCTACCGCAGGGCTTCACTTTACACCCGAGCTTTTGAAGGAAATTGAAGAAATGGGCGTAAAGCTTGCATTTTTAACTTTGCATGTTGGGCTTGGCACCTTCCGTCCCGTTAAGGTTGACAACGTTGAAGAGCACAAGATGCATTCGGAGTTTTATTCCGTAAGCGAGGAATGTGCAAAGACGGTTAACGATACCATTGACAATGGCGGCAGGGTAATATGCATCGGCACTACAAGCTGCAGAACTGTTGAAAGTGCGGCGGAGAATGGCAGACTGGTTGCAAAAAGCGGCTGGACGGATATATTTATTTACCCCGGCTATACCTTTAAAATTACAAATGCACTTATTACAAATTTCCATTTGCCCAAATCCACGCTTATTATGCTTGTAAGTGCACTTAGTGATAAGGAAAAGATACTTAATGCATACAAAATTGCGGTGGAGGAGAAGTACAGATTTTTCTCCTTCGGTGATTGTATGATTATAAGTTAAAATACAGGAGAAGGTTATGTATACATTATTTAAACAAGAGGGTAGAGCACGAAGAGGACAGTTTGAAACCGTTCACGGTACTGTGCAGACGCCCGTATTTATGAACGTTGGTACAAGTGCTGCTATTAAGGGCGCTGTATCGAGTATGGATTTAAAAGAGGTAGGCTGCCAGGTGGAGCTTAGTAACACCTATCACTTACACATACGCCCCGGTGATGACCTTATTAAGGACATGGGCGGGCTTCATAAGTTTATGAACTGGGACAGACCCATACTTACAGACAGTGGCGGTTTTCAGGTGTTTTCCCTTTCAAAGCTCCGCAAAATTACCGAGGAGGGCGTACACTTCCAGTCCCATGTGGACGGTAAGAGGATTTTTATGGGACCCGAGGAAAGTATGCAGATACAGTCAAACTTAGGCTCTACAATTGCAATGGCTTTTGACGAATGTATTGAAAACCCGGCACCTTATAAATACGTTAAGGATTCCTGCGAGAGAACATACCGATGGTTAGAGCGGTGCAAAAAGGAGCTTGAAAGACTCAATTCACTTCCCGATACCGTGAACCCTCATCAGATGCTCTGGGGCATTAATCAGGGCGGTACCTATGAGGATTTACGTGTGTGGCACATGAATGAAATAAAGAAGCTTGATTTGCCCGGTTATGCAATTGGCGGATTAGCGGTAGGTGAAAGTGCAGAGGAAATGTACCGTATTATTGATGCGGTTGAGCCTCACATGCCCAAAGATAAGCCCAGATACCTGATGGGTGTTGGCACACCAATCAACATACTTGAAGCGGTTGACCGTGGTATTGACTTTTTTGACTGCGTAATAACCTCTCGTAATGCAAGGCACGCGAACCTATTCACGGATAAGGGTGTATTGAACCTTAATAACAATAAGTTTGCCCGTGACGACAAGCCTTTAATGGAAGGCTGCCAGTGCCCTGCCTGCAAAAATTATTCCCGCAGCTATATACGCCATTTGTTCAAGGCGAAGGAGATGCTCGGCATGAGGCTTTGCGTGCTTCATAATTTGCATTTTTATAATGATTTAATGCAACAGATACGTGATAACCTTGATAATGGCACCTTTAAAGAATTTAAAGAAGAAAAGGTAAAGGCTTTCTCAGGAAGAGTATAAAAGATAAAAGGATTTTGGCACGAATAACCAAAATCCTTTTTGTGTTAAATATTGACAAGAAAAGGCAGATAATGTAATATTATAGTACAAAATAAAAGGAGGTAAGTAAATGAACAGAGTTGAATTGAAAGAAAGGGCAAAGGCACAGATTTCGGGAAAGATAGGTAAGTATTTCTTAACATATCTTGCATACGTTTGTTTAGCTACGGCGTTGAGTCTGACTGTGGGGCTTATTCCCTTTGCAGGCTCAATCGTAGCAAGTGCTGCTGCATATCCCATGATGTTCGGTATTATAATGATTTGTATTGCTGTTGCAGACGGTAAGGATTTCAAAGTTGCAGACATGTTCAACGGCTACTATGACTGGTGGGGTGCTATCAAGACTTATTTCTTTGTAGGTCTCTTTACAACACTTTGGATGCTTCTTTTGATAATTCCCGGTATTGTAAAGGCATATTCCTACAGACTTGCTCTTTATATCAAGGCTGAGAACAAGGAAATGGGTGCACTTGAAGCTATCAGAAAGTCGAAGGAGATTATGAACGGACATAAGCTTGAATGGTTTGTGCTCGACCTTTCCTTTATCGGATGGATTCTCCTTATTTGTGTAACATTCGGTATTGCTGCTATATGGGTAACACCTTACATGGATATAACCTATGCAAATGCATATCGTAAAATGTGCCCCAAGGCTCTTGAGGCTGAAGTGGCAGAAGAAATTACAGAAGAATAAACCAAAGCAAAAAAATTCCGGATTTTCCGGAATTTTTTATTTTTCCTATTGACAAGGTAGGAATTTATGGTATAATGAAGTTGAAAATGATAATCAGTATCATATTTAAATAAAGAAAGGGCGATGAAAATGAAAAAGAAATTAACACTTGTACTTGCGGTAGTAGTAGCACTGTCGAGCTTTGCTGTAGGGGCAATGAGTAAAAATATTGTGGAAAAGATAGAGGCAGAATTAAGAGGCGACTTTACAGTTTATGTAGATGGCAAGAAGCAGACCTTCCGTGATGTTGAAGGAAAAATAGTTGACCCGATTTTGTATGAGGGAACAACATATCTGCCCGTGAGAGCTATAGGCGAGCTGATGGGCAAAACAGTTTACTGGTATCAGGATGAAAAGAAAATAGAGCTTGTTGAAAATAATGCCGAAGAGCCTTTGGTAAAGGATGCAGACGTTATTGTTGACGGGACGGACAAAAAGGATAAGGTAAAGGAAGAAAAGCCCGCAAAAGAAGAAAAGCTTACAGATGAAGTGAAGGTTACCCTTGAGGAGGCAAAGAGCATAGTGCTTGACAAGGCAGACTTAAAGGAAAAGGATGTTACATTCACAAAGGCAAAGCTTGAAAAGGACGACGGCAGATGGGTATACGAAATTGACTTTAAAACGGATGAAACAAGATACGACTCTGAGGTTGATGCAATAGAAGGCAACATTACAGAGTGGGAAGTTGAAGCAAAGAAGAATGCCGAAAAGAAGGAGCAGGCAACAGTAAAGGCAGAAATTACCCTTGAAAAGGCAAAGAAGATTGCTCTTGATAAGGCAGGCTTAAAGGAAAAGGATGTTGTGTTTGAAGAAGCAAGGCTTGACAATGATGACGGAAGAAGGGTTTATGACATTGAATTCCGCCATGAAAGAGTAGAGTACAGCTTTGAAATTGATGCAACAGACGGAACAATAATTGAATGGGAAAAAGACAACGACTGATATATCATTTTACCTCCAAATTAAAAAGACGGCGAAAGCCGTCTTTTTAATTGTTACCCATCATTATAAGTGTTGTTATACCATCCTTATGGGAAATGGTTAAATTGCCATTGTATTTTTCAATGGTTGACTTCATGTTTGTGATGCCGTAGCCGTGGTTTTTGAAATCCTCCTTGGTGGTGACAAGAAAACCGTTTGACTTTTTCGGCGGAAGGGAGGAGTTTTCGATACAAATTCTGAATTTGCTCTTATCGGAATCGATTGAAACAACAATGAACTTTTCCTCCACGCTTTCACAAGCCTCGAAGGCATTGGAAAGAGCATTTGACAAAACCGTGCTCTTGTCAAGAGGGGTCATGCTTATCTGTGTTGTCATGCCATTTGTTTTTACAAGGTATTTAACGCCCAGCTTTTCTGCCTTTTTAAAGTTAAAATTCAATATTGCATCGAGGGCAGAGTCGTTTGTATAGACAAGGCTTTTGGAAAGCTGGGGCGATTTCTTCAAGTCCTCAAGAAGTTTTTCCGCATCCTTGATTTTACTTTCTGAAAGCATTGTTTCCATTGTGGAAATGTGATTTAAAATGTCGTGACGGAGCCTTGAAAGCTCGTTTTCACTTATCTGTATGTTGTTGTAGTTTTCTTGTTGCTGACTTATTAAAAGGTTTGCTTTTTCAAGCTGCAGGCGTGCAGAATAGGACTCCATGAAGTCGAAAAGTATTGCATTGAAGAACAAAAGGCAAAGCATTATTGCCGAAAGCAGTGCCGCATGGTTTACATCGCTTGTTCCCGAAATAATAAGGAAAATGTCACAGCTTACAACAATGAACAGGCTGAAAATGGGGAAGAGTGCTGTTATTATCCAGTAGCGGAGATCAACCTGAGCACTGCGTTTTTTAATAAAGGAGGAAACAAGGGAAAGTATTGTAAAGGTTATGATGCTTACAATGCTCATGCCGATGTATCGGATGGGACCCATGTAGTGCTGCATAGGTGTGTTTGATATGTTAAACATCACGGAAAGAAGGCTTCGTGCAAGCACGTCCGAGGAGAGCATAACGAAGAAGTAAAGGAAAAAGCTGCCGAGGCGTTTAACTACCGAATCCTTATAAAGCAGAATTGCCATACATGTGAAGAGCAGAATGGTTATAAGGTAGTTCGGGTAGGTGGTTTTAATATAAAAGGAACGGAAAATGTGAATAAGCATTGTTACCGTGAGAATACCTGCTCTTGCTCCAAGAGGCATTTTCTTTGGGGTGAGAATGCGGCTGAGAAAGAAGAGATATATTGCAACCTCTATAAAACAGTTTGTTATTTCAATTATGTAGCTCATAAGCTTCCTCCCGTGTAGTTAAAGTATTTTTCCTTTGCATTGGCTTTGTAGCGTATGCCAAGAGGAATTTTGTCACCACTGTTTAAAACGAAAAAGGCATCGTCGCGTATTGTGTGCACATAGCCTAAGTTTACCACAAAGCTTCTGTGACAGCGTACAAAGCCACATGACAGAAGGTCGTCATAAAAGGCTGATATGCTGTTATACATTTCATAAACCCCACTCGTTGTATGAAACCTTAAAATGTGGTTTGAAATTTCGATATAATAAACATTCTTTGGAGAAATGGCAAACTGCTCATTTTTGTAGCTTCCGCGGATAAGCATGTTAAGTCGGCGATGCTCACGGAAGCAGTCGTCAAGCCTTCTTTTTATAAGAGGCTCAGGCTCATTTTTCAGTATGTAACGGAATGCCTTATATTCGTAGCCCTCGGGAGCATATTTTATGTGGTTGGTAACAAAGGCGATAACACAGCCCTGCTTTTTATTCCGCAGGTTTTCAATAATGTCAAAAACAAGCTTTCCTTCATCAAAAACAATGTCTAAAAAGGCAATATCAAAAATAACGGGGGAGGAAATGGCTTCCTCTAAAGAGCTGTATTTATATATTTTACAGTCATAGCCTGTAAAATGCTTTTCAAATTCTTTTAAAAAATTAGTGTCATCATCACAAAGAAGTATGTTCATTTTTTTCACCTCATTTGTAATTTTAACATGAAAAGGAATATGAGTAAAGCTAATTTACGTTGCAATAATGGTTATTCACGTTGTAAAGTGGCATTTCGTGCCAATTTGTTGACACGGGGAGGATAAAGTGATAAAATGGTATTGCGACATAAATCTGAATAGTTTTGCCCACAATAAGTATGTGTTTTTTACTTTGGTAAAAATGCATGCTCTTTTTCACATACTTGTGTGGGAATTTCAGATTTGTGTCGCAGCAAAGTGAGGCGTGCATTTTTCGTGCGTAGCCTCGGCTGCGCACTTTTTAATTGCAGAAAAATGTAATTCGTGCCCTGAAAGCTGTTATTCGTGCCAAAAGGTTGAATTTGGCAAAGGCTTTGTGATAGGATGTAAAAGAAAGAGAAGCATGCATTTATATCTTACGATAGAAGAGAGGTTTTATTATGAAAAAGGTTTTAAGCCTTGTGCTTGCACTTGTGATGCTTTTACCGGTTTCGGTGACGGCGTTGGCGATGACGGGAGAAAGCGGACCATACAATCCTGTTACCCTTGACGAAATCCAAAAGGGGACTGTAATTGCTTTCGACAGTGTTGAGGGAGCTTTTAACACAACCACATATTATGTAAAAATACTCTGTGAGGATGATGAAGAGTATATATATGCTCTTTCTGACGGAGTGTACCTGGGCGATGTACGATATGAAGCGGCAGAAATTGCCGATATGGACCTGGGGGAAATAACCTTTGTTTTAAGAAACGAAAAGCTTAAGTACATAAACCCCGTTATGCCTGATGGGCTTTTTGAAAGCTTAGAGGTTTTAAACTGCTATAAAAATAATGATACAATATATGCCATTGTGGAGTTTGAAAACCTTGTGGGCGAATTTAAGCTCATAATGGCAGCATATAGTGGCGATATGCTCTGCTCTGTAAAGAGCTTTGATATTTCCTACATGGATTCCTACTATGAGCTTGATATGCCTGC
>JAFSGW010000103.1 GCA_017440585.1 Clostridia bacterium
CAATTACCAGCCATACGAAAAAAGCACCTCAATTGGGGAATTGGCCTCCGCTGTAGCGGTTTGCGGATACAGGGCACCGCTGCCTCCCCGGTTAGTACGACTTAATTATTATACACTATATTTTCCGAAATATCAATACTTTTTTTAACGTTCTTCAAAGTAGTAGGAATCGTCCTCAACGTCCCATATAAACTTATTTCTTTCTTCCTTCTGTCTTTTTGCCTCCATAACAAGAAGGTAACCGTCCGTAATAACAAATTCTTCATTTCTCTGTGTTTTCATAATATCTATCCCCTTTCCTTGTCTTCATTGTATCCGATACCATGTCCCATAAAAAGGACAGCTTTTTTCTTTTGACAAATATTTTTATTACTGTTATAATAACAAACCGAGGTGACATATATGGAAAACACAAGAGAAAATAAAATGGGCACAATGCCCGTCAATAAGCTTTTAATATCATTAAGCCTGCCGGTTGTGGCATCCATGCTTGTGCAGGCACTTTATAACATTGTAGACAGCGTTTTTGTATCCATGTACAATGCCAATGCGTTTACAGCTGTTTCACTTGCCTTTCCCCTGCAGAATTTACTGATTGCATTTGCAACGGGCACGGGCGTAGGCATTAACTCGCTTTTGTCAAAAAGCCTTGGAGAAAAGAACTTTGAAAAGGCAAACAAAGCCGCCAACCACGGAATTTTACTTTCACTTGTACACTATGTTATTTTCCTTCTTGTGGGCATTTTCGGCACAAGAGCCTTTTTCATGGCACAATCAAGCGATATAGACGTAATAAATTACGGTGTGGAATATGCTTCCATCTGCCTTATTGCCTCCATTGGTGTTTTCACCCAGATAACAACGGAAAGGCTTCTTCTTGCAACGGGCAAAAGCATGCTTTCTATGGCAACGCAGATGTCCGGTGCAGTAATTAACCTTATTATGGACCCCCTTCTTATCTTCGGCTACGGTCCTTTCCCCCAAATGGGTGCGGCAGGTGCCGCAATTGCAACTGTTATGGGTCAGTGTGTGGCGGCAGCTACAGGCATCTGGTTAAACCGTCGTTATAATAAGGAAATACATGTATCCTTCCGTAACTTCAGGCTGGACGGAAGCATTGTAAAGCGTATCTACGCTGTTGGTCTTCCTTCAACAATAATGGCATCAATAACCTCTGTTACAACCTTCGGCATCAACAAAATCCTTACCGCCTTCCCTTCAGTTGTTAACGATGCTCAGTCCGTATTCGGTGCCTACTACAAGCTTCAGAGCTTTATCTTTATGCCCATCTTCGGTTTAAACAACGGCATGGTGCCCATCATTGCCTATAACTACGGTGCAAAAAAGCCCGACAGAATGAAAAAAACAATCATTCTTGCGATAATTTACGCAATGACAATTATGCTTATAGGCCTTCTCGCCTTTACCCTTATCCCCCACATTCTTTTAGGCTTCTTTAAAACAAACGTAGTTTTAGGTGTGCCCGCCTTCCGTGCAATAAGCCTCAGCTTCATTTTTGCAGGCTTCTGCATCATAACGGGCAGTGTGCTCCAGGCAGTGGGCAACGGCTTTTCAAGCATGATGACCTCTATCGTCCGTCAGCTTATAGTGCTTCTTCCTGCGGCGTACCTTTTGTCCCTCACGGGCAATATAAACCTTGTGTGGTTTTCCTTCCCCATTGCGGAGATTGCCTCTGTTGTAATGAGTGCAATTTTCCTCCGCCGCGTTTACAAAACAATCATCAATCCTTTGTACAATTAAAATTTCAACAAAATTTTCTTTGTTTTTGCCAAATTTTATCTACTATTTTCTTGAAACCGACAAAATTTTGTGATAAAATATTTTGGGTTAAAAAAAGCCCCCTACACAAAAATTATGAAAGAAGGCGCATCACATGGCTAACGCAAAAGGCGGTTGGCGTACTAACAAGTGGGTAAGAGCGGCTATCCCCGCACTTTTACTTCACTGTAGTATTGGTACAGTTTATTGCTGGTCTCTCTTTTCCCAGCAGATCGGTGACCACATAGGTTTTTCTAAGGGTGCAACAGAATGGGCATTCTCCCTTGCAATTTTCTTTTTGGGTATGTCTGCAGCATTCTTAGGCAACATTGTTGAAAAGGACATCCATAAGTCCTCCCTTATCGCAGCAATCTGCTTCGCAGGCGGTATGGCAGGCACAGGCGCATTCATCTGGTATGGTGGCAACCACCCCGGAAGCCTTGTTTCTCTTATAGGTATATATGTATGCTACGGTTTTATCATGGGCGTAGGCTTAGGTACAGGTTACCTTTCCCCCGTTAAAACCCTCATGCTCTGGTTTAAGGACAGAAAGGGTCTTGCAACAGGTCTTGCAGTAGCAGGCTTCGGTGCCGCAAAGGCAATCGCAAGCCCCATCATGGAAGCACTCCTTGCAAACCTTGGTGACGGTGCAATCTACAAAATGTTCTTTATCCTTGCTGTAGTTTATTTCGTAATGATGTTCGTGGGCCATCTTCTTTTAAAGAAGCCCTCCGACTGGCACGAGCCTGCAAGTGGCGAAGAAAAGCCCTCTATCATGGCAGTGCTCAAGACAAAGCCTATGACAAACTACATCGGCATCTGGCTTATGTTCTATCTTAACATCACCTGCGGTCTTGCACTTATCAGTCAGGAAAAGTACATCTTCAAGTGCCTTGGTCTTGCAGCATTCGTAGGCATACTTTCCACTTGCTCTGCTATCTTCAATGCAGGCGGCAGACTTGGTTTTTCCGCAGCAGCAGACAAAATGCGTGACAGAAACACAGTTTACAAGCTCATCTTTGCAATTTCCATCGTTCTTACATTGGCGGTTGTTCTTACAGGCGGTATTGTAAACGGCAACGGCAACGTAATTCTTACAACACTTGTTATTGCACTTATCATGATGGTTAATGCAGGCTACGGCGGTGGCTTCAGTAATGTTCCCACACTCCTCAGTGACCACTATGGTATGAGTAGTATCAGTGCAATCCACGGTATTACACTTTCTGCCTGGGGCTTTGCAGGCTTAACAGGTAACCAGATGGCTTCTCTTATTGTATCCAAGTCGGCTACAGCAGAGGTTGGCTATCAGAACGTGCTTTACGTAACACTTGTGCTTTACATAATCTCCCTTGCACTCAGCATCTTCTTTGTGCAGAAGAGCGAAAATACAGGCGAGGTTCCCGAGCACTGATTAAAACACAAAAGGGATGCAGAAATCTGCATCCCTTTTATTTTTTAAAATTTTCAAAAAAGTTCTTGACATTTCTCTTCAAGGCGGTTATAATAACGAAGTGACCTGGAGAGATGGCTGAGTTGGTCTAAGGCGCACGACTGGAAATCGTGTAACGGTTAATACCCGTTCAAGAGTTCGAATCTCTTTCTCTCCGCCATAAAAAGCATCGACATTTGTCGGTGCTTTTTTGTTTTTTAAAACCCGGTATATCGGTCTATATCTTCCTTCCCCAAAGCACTCTGTAGGGCAATATTTATTCCGTTTGCAATTATTCTGGAGCTTCTTTTTGCCAGCGAGTCCACATCCTTTGCTGTTACCACCATATCTGCCCCCAAAGGCTCCATCCGTCTGTAGGTTTCAAAAAATACCCGTTTTTCATCCTCGGTGGCACCTGCTATATCCATAGCATCAAGTGCCACTGTAACTGCATCCACAACCATGGGCACCCCTATGGCAATCACCCTCACGCCAAGGGTTTTTTCGCTTAATTCCTTTCTGTTATTCCCCACACCGCTTCCGGGGTTTATCCCCGTGTCCGCAATCTGTATGGTACGCCCAAGCCGTGACATGCTCCTTGATGCCAGTGCATCAATTGCAATAACCAGATCGGGCTTTACCCTTTCGGTAACCCCCCTCACAATTTCGCTTGTTTCAATGCCCGTAAATGCCATCACTGAAGGTGCAAGGGCACTTACACTTCTCACACTTTCGTCAATCTCCTCGGGCATCAATTCCTTTATGTGCCTTGTCACAAGCAGATTTTTAACGCTTTCGGGGCCTATGGAGTCGGCAGTAATGGCATTATTCCCCAATCCTATTGCAAGAACCGAAGCTTTTTCTTCTATATTAAGTATGCTCTTTAATTCATTAGCAACACACATGCACATCTCTTCATATTCATCCTTGTCATTTTCCGAAAGGTCACGGGTTGTTATTGTAACATAAGTTCCCTTCATTTTGCCTATAGCCCTCGCAGCTTCATCGCTTTTAATTTCAATCCGTTCTATTTTTATGTGCCCCTTTTCCTCTACAGTGCTCTCTATCCCCTCAACGGGAGCCTTTTTCATGCCTGCAGCTTCAACTGCCAGGTCTGTTCTTATATCCATTGTTTTCCCCCTCAATAAGTTTTATTTTTATTATTAACCGAAATTCATTGACTTAGTAATTATTCTCATGTAAAATGTAATCAGGAAATTATGTTTTACCAAGGAGGATTTATATATGGAAAAACGAATTGCAGTAATAGATTTAGGCTCAAACTCCGTCAGGATGACCATAAATCTCCTCCATGATAACGGCGATTGGGAAGTTATTATGAAAAAGCGTTCAACAGTCCGCCTTTCCGAAGGCATGGGGCTGGACAAGGTTTTGAAGGAAGAGGCTATGTGCCGTGTTGTTGATGCTTTGAAGGAATTTTGTGTTCTGGCAAAGCTTGACTCCTGCCAGACAATTGTGGCAATTGCAACTGCAGCAGTAAGGAATGCGGTCAACCGTGACATTTTCATTGACCGTGTATACCGTGAAACAGGCATACACTTCGATGTTATTTCAGGTGAAGACGAAGCCTACTACAGCTACCTTGCTGTAACAAAATCCATCCCCGTAAAGAACGGTCTTGTTTTTGATACGGGCGGTGGCTCCACAGAGCTTATTTTAATCAAAAACGGTCACATGGTGCACACAGCAAGCGTGCCCTTGGGTGCGGTTCTTCTTACGGAAAAGTTCCGTGGCAGAAGCCAGGCGGAAATGTACCGTTACGTTACCATGATATTAGGCACAGTTGACTGGCTTGATGAAGCTCAGGGATTAGACCTTTACGGTGTTGGAGGCAGTGCAAAAACCCTCGGCACTCTTTCTTTAAAGGAAATGAAAAGTGTTGATGAGGTGCACGGTCTTTCTGTTCCCGTAAATAAGGTTTCCGCAATTTATCAGAAGGTTTATTCCACCCCCTTAAGCTTAAGGCAGAACATTCCCGGCATGGAAAAGAGCCGTGCGGATATTATCCTGGCAGGGCTTATGCCTCTTACAGCCCTTATGAACATGCTTGGCAGCAAAAAATGCACAGTATGCTCTCACGGTGTGAAGGAAGGCGTATTTTTCCGCGTAAGAGATGAAATACTTAAGAATGAGTGGGAAAAGAAATGAGCCTTAATATAGTACTCCATGAGCCCGAAATTCCGCAGAACACGGGAAATATTGCCCGTACCTGTGCCGCAACGGGCAGTAAGCTTCACATCATAAAGCCCATGGGCTTTGAAATAGATGATAAAAAGCTCAAGCGTGCCGGGCTTGACTACTGGCATATGCTTTCTATCACCTATTATGAAAATTTAGAGGATTTCTTCAAAAAAAATGAGGGTGGCAACTTTTACTTCTGTACAACAAAAGCACCAAATACCTATTCAGAGGCAACCTTCTCCGACGGTGACTTTCTCTTTTTCGGCAAGGAAACAAAGGGTCTGCCCGAAAGCCTTCTTTCAGAAAACCTTGACAAATGCATCCGCATTCCAATGGTTTCCGATGCCCGAAGCCTGAATTTGTCAAACTCCGTGGCAATCGTTGTATATGAAGCACTCCGTCAGACCGGCTACTTCAATTTAATGGAAAAATCCGACTATCTGACTTTGGTAAAATGATTATCCAAAGAAAACTAAACCCCATGTTCGTATAGTACGGGGACATTCCTGACCCACAATCATCACGCCTCCCCGTATTTCTACGTAAAAATTAAAAATGAATGAGCAGGTGTATCCCCGCTCATCAGAAAGGACGATGTTTATGTTAATTGTTAATTCCGAAAACTTCCGTGATGAAGTATTAAACTCCCCCATCCCCGTATTGGTTGACTTTTTTGCAACCTGGTGCGGTCCCTGCCGTATGCTCGCTCCCGTGCTTGAATCCGTAGCAGAGGATTACGAGGACAAGGTAAAGTTCGTTAAGCTCGACGTTGACGAAGCAGGCGATATCGCAAGGGAGTACTCCATCATGTCCATCCCCACGCTCATCATCATCAAAAACGGTGAAGAGGTGGCAAAGCAGGTTGGCTCTTTAGGTGCCGAAGCATTAGAAGAATGGATAGATGAAAACATCTGAGAGGTGACCCATAATGAAAAAATTGCTCGCATTCTTTCTTTCTGCAGCTTTGATTTTTACGTTGGCTGCCTGCGGAACAAATTCCGCTACATACACCGTCGGCATTCTGGAATATTCCTCCCACGAGGCACAGTCTTTAGCAGTTCAGGGCTTTATGGATGTTTTAACAGAAAAGCTCGGTGACGAGATTGACTTCGACAAGCAGCATGCCTCAGGTGATGCCAACAGTGCAACACTTATTGCAAATAACTTCGTTACAAGAAATGTTGACCTTATCCTTTGTGACAATACCCAGTCCTTACAGATTGCCGCAGCCGCTACAGCTACAATTCCCGTGCTTGGTGCCGCTGTGACAGACTATGCTCAGGCTCTTGACGTAAGCCTTGCAAGTGAGATGACGGGCATCAACGTTTCGGGTACAAGTGACCTTGCCCCTCTTGACAGGCAGGCAGAAATGATTGTGGAGCTTTTCCCCGAAGCTGAACATGTAGGTCTTATCTACTGCTCCAGCGAGGTCAACTCCCTCTATCAGGTCAATGCAGTTCAGCAGTATCTTTTATCAAAGGGTATCAGCTGTGAGGAATATGCATTTACTGACTCCAACGACCTTGCCGCTGCAGTGCAGACAGCCTGCGAATTTTCCGATGTTATCTATCTTCCCACAGATAACACCATCGCAGAATGCACAGGTATCATCTCCGACATCTGCCACACTGCGAAAACACCTGTTATAGCAGGTGAAAAGGGCATTTGCTCAGGCTGCGGTTTAGCCACTCTTTCCATTGATTACTATGAGCTTGGCAGGAAAACAGGTCTTATGGCATACAAAATCCTCACAGAAGGCGGCGACGTTTACTCCATGCCCATAGAGTATGACGAAAACTGTACTAAAATGTATAACCCCGTAATTGCCGAAGAATTGGGCATAACCCTCCCCGGGGACTATATTACTATTGAATAAACCCACCGCATCGCTAAATTTTAAGGCGATGCGGTTGTTTTTTCTTAAATTTTATCGAGTTCAGATGTTTTTGCCGTAAATTGTTGTTTTTTAGGTAAAAAACCGTTGATTTTTTTATTCAAAGGTTGACATTTTCTCCCGAAAGTTTTATACTATCCTTAATATCTTTTTTTCAAGGAGACGATTTTATCATGAAAAAGTTTATGGCACTTGCAATGGCAGTAGTTATGTGCTTAGCCCTTGCAGCATGCGGTACACCCGCAAACGATGAAACAGCTACAGATGCTCTTGACGCAGCAACTACATATAATGTAGGTATCTGCCAGCTCGTACAGCACGTTGCTCTTGACGCAGCAACACAGGGCTTCAAGGATGTTCTCTATGAAAAGCTCGGTGACAGCGTTTCTTTCGATGAACAGAACGCTTCCGGTGATTCCGTTGCCTGCGCAACAATCGTTAACAAGTTTGTATCCGATGAGGTTGACCTTATCATGGCAAACGCTACACCCGCTCTTCAGTCTGCAGCAGCAGCTACAATGACAACACCCATCCTCGGTACATCCGTTACTGAATATGGCGTAGCATTGGAATGTGAAGTAGTTGACGGCGTAGTTCCCGGCAACATCTCCGGTACAAGTGACCTTGCTCCCCTCGACCAGCAGGTAGAAGTTCTTGTAGAGCTCCTTCCCGAAGCAAAGAAGATTGCTCTTCTCTACTGCTCCGCTGAAGCAAATTCCAAGTTCCAGGTAACAGAGGTTGCAAAGTATCTTGAAGCAAAGGGTCTTGAATCCAAGGAATTCCCCTTCGCTGACTCCAACGACCTTGCCGCTGTAACAGAAGCAGCTTGTGCATATGCTGATGCAATCTACGTTCCCACAGATAACACAGTAGCTTCCTCCACAGGCGTTATCGACGGTATCTGCCGTCCCGCTAAGAAGCCCGTTATCGCAGGTGAAGAAGGTATCTGCTCCGGTTGCGGTATTGCAACACTTTCTATCGACTACTACAAGCTCGGCAGAGTTACAGGCGAACAGGCTTACAGAATTTTAGTTGAAGGCGAAGACGTTAACACGATGCCTATCGAATATGACCAGGATGTTGTTAAGAAGTACAACGCTGAAATCTGTGCTGAACTCGGTATCGAAGTTCCCGAAGGCTACGTTGTAATTGAATAAAATTTACATTTGGTTTTAATAAGCTGTAAAACCGATGGGTATTCACCCATCGGTTTTACGCGTATAAATATGACTAAGGAGTTCCGCTATGTCAGTTTTTACAAGTATTTTAAATGCACTTCCCGGTGCCGTTGCCCAGGGTCTTATCTGGGGTATAATGGCAATCGGTCTTTACATTACATATAAAGTGCTCAACATTTCCGACCTTACCGTTGACGGAAGCATGTGCACAGGTGCAGCAGTATGCGTAATGCTTACTATTGCAGGTATGCCTCTTCCCTTAGCTATGGTCTGTGCAGTTATCGCAGGCATGCTCACAGGCTTTGTAACAGGTGTTTTTCACACCTTCATGGGTATCCCTGCCATTCTCGCAGGTATTTTAACCCAGCTTTCACTTTATTCAGTAAATTTGAAAATTATGGGCAAGGCAAACCAGGCATTAAGTGTCCGCAATTATGATTTGCTTGTTTCTCTTCAGTATATAAGAAATGTCCCCTTCTGGAAAAACGCTATTTTCGTTGTTTCCCTTTTTGTAATTGTGCTTATCGCTGTTCTTTACTGGTTCTTCGGTACAGAATACGGCTGTTCCCTCCGTGCAACAGGCTCCAATTTGAACATGAGCCGTGCACAGGGTATTAACACAAACTTCAACACAGTAATCGGTCTTATGATCTCAAACGGCATCGTTGCACTCTCCGGTGCACTCCTTGCTCAGTATCAGGGCTTTGCCGATGTACAGATGGGTCGTGGTGCAATCGTTATCGGTCTTGCAGCAATCATCATCGGTAATGCTGTGTTCGGCAAAATTTTCAAGAACTTTGCCTTCAAGCTTTTAGCGGTAGGTCTCGGTGGCGTTATCTACTACATCGTATATCAGATCGTTATCTGTCTTGGTATTGACCCCGACCTTCTTAAGCTTCTCTCCGCAATGGTTGTTGCAATCTTCCTTGCAATCCCCTACTGGAAGAAGACATATTTCTCCGTACCCAAGAAGGGAGGCAAGGCTAATGCTTGAAATTAAAAACATTTACAAAACCTTTAATGCAGGCACAATAAATGAAAAGCTTGCACTCAATAACCTTAACCTCACACTCAATGAGGGTGACTTTGTAACCATCATCGGTGGCAACGGTGCAGGTAAGAGCACAATGCTCAATGCCATCAGCGGTGTATGGAAGCCCGATTCGGGTAAAATCATCATCGGCGGTGTTGACGTAACAGGCATGCCCGAGCACAAGCGTGCACGCTTCTTAGGCAGGGTTTTCCAGGACCCCATGCTCGGTACAGCAGCAAACATGAGCATTCAGGAAAACATGGCTCTTGCACTCCGTCGCGGTAACCGCCGTGGCTTAAGCTGGGGAATTACCGAAAAGGAAAAGGTTCAGTTCCGTGCAGCCCTTCAGACTCTTGATTTAGGTCTTGAATCACGTATGACAAGTAAGGTTGGTCTTCTTTCAGGCGGTCAGAGGCAGGCTGTAACCCTTTTGATGGCAACATTGAAGAAACCTAAGCTCCTTCTTTTAGATGAGCACACAGCAGCTCTCGACCCCAAAACAGCAGCAAAGGTTCTTGAGCTTAGTGAAAAGATTGTAGCTGATAACCACCTTACAGCTTTAATGGTAACTCATAACATGAAGGATGCTATCCGTTACGGTAACCGTCTTATCATGATGCACGAGGGTCACGTAATCTTCGACGTATCAGGTGAGGAAAAGAAAAACCTTACGGTTGAAGGCTTGGTTGAAATGTTCTCCACCGCTTCAGGTGAGGAATTTGCAAGCGACCGTGCACTTTTATCCAAATAATCAAAAAGGCTTAAAATCACAGAAAACCCTCGCTGAATGCGAGGGTTTTCTACATCGAGGAAAAGTTTAATTTTCAAAATGTCTTGTGATTTATAAGCCTGTATTTTCGCCTTTTGGCGGTCTGGACTATTTTAACGGTCCCTTTTTTTATTCTTCCGCACCTTCCATAATAAGCCTGTACTCCTCCATGCTTATTTTCATGTCCATAATCCGCATGCCCATATTTCCCGCATAAAAATCATCCTGCCGCATTATGAACTTTTCTGCAGTCTTGTCGTAATAAAGATATTCATACCCTACATGCTCACCGTATACCGAGTTCATCTCCTCACCGAAGGCATCAACAGCCTTTTGTGTATCGGTATAATCTCTGTAATCCCAGTCTCCCAGGCTTATAATTACATAAAATTCCTCAAGGGAAGAGCCCAACGCTGCATCCACATGCTGTCCCACAATGCACAGTCTGTTTTCAAGCACGCTTCCATTTTCATCGTAATAGACAACCCGTGTTCTTTCTCCCTTTTTGTCATATTCCGCTTCACCCGAGGCGTAGCCGTCAGGCCCTGTTACAGGGCGGTTATCTTTTCCGTAATATGCTTCGCTTCTGGTATTTCCTGCCTCGTCATACTCCGCCTCATACAAGGCATAGCCATAAGGCCCTTCTGTCAGATTGCCTTCTTCGTTGTAATATGCCTGACGGGTAAACTTTCCGTTTTCATTATATGTCGCCTCATATGTTGCATAACCGTAAGGTCCATTTGAAGGAAGGCTGTTCTCGTCATAATATGCCTTCTTCAGCATGTTTCCCTCACTGTCATATTCAGCCTTACCCACAGCATAGCCATCGGGTCCTCTCACAAGGCTGTTATCCTCACCGTAATACGCCTGATAAAGCACATTTCCCCTTGCATCATATTCCACTTCTGCCACAGCAAAACCACCGGGGCCTTTCATGAGAAGGTTATCCGCACCATAGTATGCCTCACGGGTTATATTTTCATTACTGTCATATTCCGCTTCCACCACAGCATAGCCACCGGGGCCAATCATGGGAAGGCTATCTTCGCCATAGTACGCATCACGGATAATCCTGCCTTTTTTGTCATACTCCACCTCATTAACGGCATAGCCGTAAGCCTTTTCTGTGAGGTGGTTATTCTCGTCATAATATGCATAGCGTGTAGCATTCCCGTTATGGTCATATTCCTTTTCACAAACCGCGTACCCATCAGGTCCCACTGTAAGCTTACCGTCTGCTCCGTAATAAGCCTGCCTTGTTCCGTTTTTGTTGTTATCGTACTCATATTCTGCCACGGCGTAAACGCCCTCGCCCTTCAAAGGCTTGTTATCCTCACCGTAATATGCATAACGGATGGTATTTCCTGCCTCGTCATACCCGTATTCTGCCACAGCATAGCCCGAAGATGCAACAGTAAGCTTCCCCTCTGTATCGTAGAAGGAGTTCTTTACAACACGGTTCTTTTGGTCATATTCCCTTTTTTCGGCAGCATAGCCATAATTGCACAGCACCTTCTCACCGTTGTCATCATATGCTTCGCACAGCACAGCATTATCCTTTTCATCATACTCCTGAACCCATCTGTGATATCCGTTAAAGGTGCAGGGCTTATCGTTTTCGTCGTAATATTTCCACTCTTTAATATTACCTCTTCCGTCGTGCTTATATTCGGTTGCGGCATACCCGTCTGTTGTTCCGCGTCTGCCGTCTGCCAGGTAATACTCCGCCCTTTTTATAAGCCCCTTTCTCGTGTAGCTCATGTCAACACGGGCATAGCCGTCAACCTCAATGCCCTCTCCGAAAATACCCTGATAGCTTGTGCGGATTTCTCTGCCGTTTTCATATTCCCTTTCTATCGAAGCGTAGCCGTAATCTGTTATAACAGGCTTGTTCGCTGCATCAAAGTAGCTCTGTTTTTTTACATTTCCCGTATGTGAATCGTACTCATAGCGTATAATTGCATAGCCTTCGGCATTGTTTTTAATATAGCCCTCCTCGTCATAGTACGCCACGCTTTCAACCTCGCCCTTTTTATTTCGCTTTACCTCAAGGAAGGCGAAGCCGTCAGCACCAAGCACAGCCTTTCCGTCGCTGTCATAATACCCCATCCGCACTACATAGCCTGCTTCATCATAAGTGTTTTTTTCAATCGCCGCTCCTTTTCTGAGTACACCGCCAAGGTTATAGTACTCATACTGAACGGGGTTATTATTATCGTCATAGCTTATACGGCATTTTGCATAGCCTTCTTTTGTACCCACGGGCTCTGAAGCTGCTCCGTAATAACGCTCCTCTGTTATATTACCTTTTTTGTCAAATTCTCTCTCTATCATGGCAAGCCCCCCGGCTCCCACCGTAGCCTTGCCTAGGGTATCATACAGACTTACCTTTATTGCATTGCCCTTTTCGTCGTATTCGTAAGCTATTGCACTATAACCCTCTTTACACATTACCGGCTTGTTATTTTTGTCATAAAGAGCCACTTTTACAGCATTTCCGCCTTCATACTCTATTGTACGTATTGCATAACCTTCTTCGTTTTCCACACTCTCATCATTTTCGCCAAAATATGCCACCCTCGTACAATTTCCCTTTTCGTTATATTCTGCTTTAAAGCCCCAGACACCCCGCTTTGTGCCACCGGGTGTATATTTGTCTGTAAGTGTGGCATCGTCACCGGTTGTGTCAAGATATCTCAACTTAACAACTCTGCCCTTTTCATCCCTTTCATAACGTTCACCGTAGCTTCCGTTTGATTCTGCCATGGCATTGTTATACACGTCTGCATATCTTATTTCCTTCTCAAAGCCATTTTCGTCATATTCAATAAGCCATCTGGTAATACCGCTTCTTACTTTGAACCAGTCGTTGTTTTCTGCCTCGGAGGTATCCTGGGCACTTATGTTATACGCTCTTCCGTATTCGCCTCCACCACCTGAGGTAAGGTCAACAGTTTTCAGGTTTTCCGAATATTCCTTGATGTAAGCCACCTTGTTTTTTGAATCGTAGCAGGTAATGCTCTCCAGCCCTCCTCCGTCCGTATAGGTGTACACAGCCTTCGAGTATTGCTCCGAGCGAAGTGTATTACTGCCCGCTACAAGCTCCCCTGCCGAATTTTCACGTCTTAATTCCACAACCTTGTCCTTGTGGGTAACTATTGTATAGTGTGAGCTCATGCTCCTTATGTCGTTCGTTTTAAGCTTTCCCACGCCCTCTGCCACGCCGTACCTTGTCACGTAGTCATTATAATAATCGGTATGAGGCACGAAATAATCAAAAGCCCTTATTCCGCCCATAAGCATGCATACAGCCGCTATTGCCGCAATAGTTTTATTTCTTTTCACACGGCGGTTTTCATCGTTTTCAAGCTCTGTAACATCAAGTTGGTGCATGCTTGCCACAAGCTTCAGAAAAGCACTTCTCCTGCCTCCTGCTTCGTTAACGTTAACTCCCAGAAGCGTTCTTTCTTCGTTTATTTTCCGCAATGCAGGGGGAAAGCACTCAATTTCAGGTCTTTCCGACTCCCCCACAATAAAGGGAATAATGTTCGATGCATCATGTCCGCCCGAAAGGAAATACTCAATCTCGTTATCTATGTATTTGGGTGCCTGTGCCGTATGTGCAGAGCACACAACAATAAGGTACTTGGAGCTTATTGCCTCCTGCTTTAATTCCTCCTCCAGATACCCCGGCTTAAGATACTTCCGGTCTAAAAAAACAGGATTAAGTTTCGGAGGGAGGTTTTTGTGCTTTTTGCATAATCTGCTGGGCAGATGGTAGCTCTGAAGCTTCTTATGAAGCCATTTCGCCCACTTTTCATCCGCTCTTTTATAGCTTATAAAGGCGTAATATCTGTATCCTTCATCCTGCAATGTATTATTCTTAAACTTTTTCATCATCCATCACCCTGCAATTCAATTTCTTTTATCCGAAGCATTCCATTGCCGCCACAATTCTCAGTTTATCAAAGTCCACCTTGTCACGTCCGTAAACATCAAAAAACCTATCACGGTACACATCTGTACCTAAATTGAATTTTAAAGTCCATGCACCCCAGAAAAGGTCAATATGTCTGTCCCCCACTCCGCCGTTGCCTAAATCAATAAAGGCGGAAAATTTCCAGTTGTCAAGCATAATATTGGGCAGGCAGTAATCGCCGTGAAGCAAAACCTCGTTTTTAAGTAAATGCTTGTTTTCCATGGCAATGCGGTATGCCTCTTCCCTTTCTAAGAGCCTTGTTTCATCTGTAAGGTCATTGTCAAAATGGCGTTTTCTGTAGCTATTTTCCACAGTTTCAATATAGCTTTTTACTCTGTCAACACCGCAGTCTGAAAAATCCACCTCGTGAAGCTCACGAAGAAGGGTCGCGGTTGTGTCGCAAAGTCTTTTGGGGTCATCAAGGTATTTTTGGTATGTGCAGTCCTCACCATGTACCTTCTTTGTAAGAAGGAAGTCCTTATCCTCCGACATATAGCCTATAACCTCTGTTGCCAGGCCCTTTTTATGAAAATACTCCGTCAGCCTGCCTTCAGCCTCAAGTGACCCCTTCGGTGCACTTTTAAGGTAATAGCCCTCATCTTTTTCAATAAAGATAACACGTGCCTCTTTTGAACAGCTGCTGTCATAAACTTTACTGTCCTTTATAAATTCCTGCACCCATATTGGGTAATCTTCAATTTTTACCGAAACAGCCGTCCTTTTCATTCTATCACCTCAAAAACATTATAACAGATAATTCTCCTTTTATCAACAAAAGCATCTTTAGTCAATATATTTACAATTTTGGCTAATATCTTTATAGAATTAGCGTTTTTTGTGTGATAAAATTATGTTATAGAAAACTTTATTGAGGTGATCATATGAAAAAAGCTTTATCGGCACTGATTTGTCTTTCATTGCTTCTTGCCCTTATCCCCTCGTTACCCGTTTTGGGGGCAGAAAGCATACCCACAATCAACGTAGATATGACAGACGAGGACCATACCATTCTTCACGGCAGTGCAGGCTTCCTTTACGGCATAAGTAATGAGGGCGTGCCCGACGTAAACACCCTCACCCCCTTAAAGCCGAAGGTACTTGCCACAAAGGGTGCACTGGGTACAGAGCATCCCTACGGTGATGCCTTAGACGTTGCAGACGAATTTTTCGAGGCAGGCGGAGAGCAGGTGCAAATGTATAACTCCAACTACTATGGTGTTTTCGGTGTAACCGCCAATGCCTATGACTACGGCAATGTGCTTAAGGATATTATAGCACCCCATGTGGCAGACTGGAAGGACACCAAGCGTGAAAAGTATCCTGATATCGACTCCCGCATAGTCTATATCCCTATCAACGAAGGCACTCCGGTAAACGGTGTTTCCTCCTTTGAAGAGGCATGGAAAATATATTACAATTCAATTAAAGCCTCCGACCCCAATGCCGTAATAGCAGGTCCCAACGATGCCAGCTACCGCGGTCACAACGGAATGTATAACTACCTCAAATTCTGCCGCGATAACAACTGTCTTCCCGATGTTGTCACCTGGCACGAGCTTCAGGTGCATTGTCTGGACACCATGCGTTCCCATTTTGATGACTACCGCAGCATCTGCCGTCAGTTAGGCATTGAAGAAAAGCAGATAGTTATAAACGAATATGCCGATTACTCCGACTGCGGTGTTCCCGGAAGGCTTGTTAACTGGATAGCCCGCCTTGAGGATAACCGTGTTTACGGATGCTTACCCTTCTGGCACCAGGCAAATAACCTAAACGACTTAACCGCCAATGCAAACGACGGCAACGGTGCATGGTGGGTTTATAAATGGTATGGCGACATGTCAGGTGATGTATTGTCCCTTTCAACTGAAAACACCACCTACGACGGTTTCTACGGCTTAGCCTCCATTGACGAAAGCAAGCAGAGTGCAACCATTATTGCAGGCGGTAACGATAATGACGGTATTATAAACCTTAATAACATTGCCTCCACCTCTGTTTTCAAAAACGAAAAGGCTGTCCACGTAAAGGTGGAAGCGAGCTACTTTACGGGCTACCACGGTGCCTCGGGTGACCCTGAGGTGGTGTTTGAGGGCGTTTTCCCCGTGGAGAATGGCAACGTGTCCATTTCTCTCAACAACATGCTCTTTTCAACAGCCTACCGCATAACCGTAACAAAAGCAGAGGATACTACCCCCTATAAAACAATCGGCAAATACCACGCCTTTTACGAGGCAGAGGATGCTATAGTCTACGGAAGCCTTATCACCGAGCGGGAAGGCTCACCCATTGAAACCCCACGCTACTTCTGCTCAGGCAGAGTTCGTATGGGAGGCTTTGACGAAGAGGGTGACGGCATCGGTTACTCCATTTCCGTGCCCCATGACGGGCTTTATAAATTAAGCTTTATCTACGGTAACGGCGTTGGCTCAACACGTAACAATTCTGCAACCCACGCCCCGAAGAATATAACACAAAAGCTTATTATAGACGGGGAGGAATCCACTCTTGAGCTTCCCAACACCCTTTTCTATTCAATGGAGGGCATGGTGGAGAAATTTGTGAGCCTGGAAAAGGGCAGGCATAAGGTACAGCTCATGTATTCAGGTGACGAGGGAGCCTTCCACGACGTTTTATATGTGTCCTACTTGGGTGCATATGAAAAAGAGGCTCCCATATACGATAAAATTTTTGAAAGCGAATCGGCAGACTTTAATCCCGAAAGCTTGTCTGTAACAAAAAGCGAAATCCCTCTCTTTTCCGCAAACGGCTACGTTACAGACCTTAACATTGTTCCCGCAGAAGAAAAAGGCGGTATCCGCCATGTTGTGCATGTGGCTGAATCCGGTCTTTACAATATCCTTTTCCGCTACATGGCAGAAGAGGAAGGCACAATCCGCATCTTTTTGGACAACACAAATTATACCTACACAAACCTTCTTACAGAGGTTGATGCTCCTCTCACAGATAGCTGGAGCGAGACTTATACAACCATCTTCCTCCGTAAGGGTTTAAACCTTATTGACTATGATATGACCGCATTGGGCGCAATTGACTATATGCGCGTTACAAAGGCAAATGAAAGCCTCTCTGTAGTCTGCGAGGCAGAGGATGCCGAAGGAAGCTTCACCATAGCCGAAAACGAAGCTGCAACTTATGTAACACCCCTTAAGGGTGACAAAAACGCCCACGAAACAGACTACCTTGAATTAAATGTTACCGCTCCCGAGGCAGGGCTTTACAGAATGCAGGTTTTCCAGTCAAATGACGAGCTTTGCGGCACCCATTCCTACAACATCAAAATTATTGACCGCTATGCCTCCTTTATGGTAAACGGCGATAAGGAAAATGCAAAGCGTTACTTCTTCCCCAACACTTTCTCCGAAGCAAGCTTTTTGGAGAAAACCATCCCCTTAGAGCTTAATGAAGGCAGTAACACCATCCGCATTTATAACGACGACTCCTGGCAGGTGCTCTGGGGCGGAAGTAAAAGCGAGCCGGGCACAAACCGCCTTTTAAACTACACCCCCAATTTTGACAAATTCATTATAACACCTGCAGTGGCAGACCTTCCCTTAAATGATACGGGCAACCGCATCGATATTTCCCATTCGGACTACGGTTACATCTATGCCGATAAAAACACAGCAAGGGAGGGCGAAGAGGTCACACTTTACCTTCTTCCCGAGGGTGAGGTTAAGACCCTTACCTTAAACGGCAGAAACATCCTCCCAACTCTTTACACAGAGGACGGCAACCTCTATCAAACCATCTTCACTATGGAGGGCGACAGCAAAATTATTGCCTCCTTCACCTCTGCCACAGAAGGGGATTTTAAGGAAGATGAAACGGAGGATAACTCAATTTTCATCGACGGTGAGCGCTACTTTATCACAGGTGAAAACCTCTTTAAGAACCCCACCTTCTCTGACTACAGCGGAAATGATATGGAGCAGTGGTTTGTGGGCACAAATACCCAGGGGCACCCCACAGAGGCTGTATACAACATTCCTCGTATCACGGAGGATGGCGAATACGAAAACTTAACCCCCATAACCGAAACGGGCTATCTCACAACGGGAGGCTACGAAAAGGATGCTGCAAATACCTTCTACTACGGCAAAAGCGGCAATGACCGCACCTATCTTGTTGAGCATATGCACTCAAATTGGCAGCATTGTGCATGGAACGGTGCAGGCTCCCTTTTAGGCTTTGTTCCCATCAAGGAAAACACAAACTATCACTTCTCCTTCGATGCCTACACCTTAAGCGGCAAAGCCTCTGTCCGCTTCGGTGCAATCGACATGGACGAGGGCGAAAACTTCTATGCCCCCACCCCCTACAGCACCCGTGAATCCCTTAATTTCACATCTACAAGCTGCTTCGACTGCACAAACGGTGACATGCAGAACGCGGGTGGCAACTGGACAACTCACACCTTGTCCTTCAATTCGGGCGAGGGTGCCGATTTCTTCCTTTTCAATGCCTACTGGCTCCAGATGTGTGAATACCTCTGTATAGGTAATTTCGAGCTTTATGAGCTCTCCGACGCACCTCTTACAGCTATAGAAGAAATTATAACCCCTCCTGCAATTACACTTGTTAAAAATACCCTTTTGGCACTTCCCGAG
Source organism: Clostridia bacterium (assembly GCA_017440585.1). GTDB lineage: Bacteria > Bacillota > Clostridia > UMGS1883 > UMGS1883 > RGIG1927. The sequence continues at coordinate 18,898 of JAFSGW010000103.1, forward strand.
CATATACGTGCCACAGCAGAAGATAATACAGACCTTACACTCCCCGTTGAATGGCTTAACAGTGATATTGTAAATGCCGCTATTTCAGGCACCTATGCTGTAACCGGTAAGCTCACAATTCCCGATGGCTACTACAGTGAGGACAAATTCATCACACAAAGGGTTATTGTAACGGAAAACCTTTGTGAAATAGTTTCCTGTACACCCGTAGAGGATGGCTTGTCAGTTTCGGTAAAATGCTACGACACACGAAGTGCAACACTTGCAGTTTCTTCCTATGAGGGCTCTTTCCTCTCAAAGGTAACCCTCAC
>JAFSGW010000001.1 GCA_017440585.1 Clostridia bacterium
AACGGAAAACCTTTGTGAAATAGTTTCCTGTACACCCGTAGAGGATGGCTTGTCAGTTTCGGTAAAATGCTACGACACACGAAGTGCAACACTTGCAGTTTCTTCCTATGAGGGCTCTTTCCTCTCAAAGGTAACCCTCACCCCCATAGAACTTAAAGAGGGCGAAACAATAACCCTTCCCGTAAAAGAGAAGGGCGGTATAAAGCTCCTTATATGGGATACTGACACAGTAAAACCCCTTTGTGCACATAAAACAATAGAATGAAAACAAGACCCCATCGCAAAAGCGATGGGGTCTTACAGACTGTCGATAAACCTGAAATTTTGCACAATAGCGAAAGGTGCGGAAAAGAAGGTTTTCCGCATAAAATCGGAGGGGCAATCGCATTGCTCCGCCGAAAGTGCCGATTTTAGGGGGCTCGCAAGCCCCTTGCACGAGAAATTGGCACTTTGTTCTTCAGAAAAACATTAACAAAAAATATTGCTCTCAGCAAGATTTTTTGTTGCGTGTCGAACTTTTTCGACACGCTGAAAGACCCCATCGCAAAAGCGATGGGGTCTTGTTTATTAATCTTATTCAACAACTGTGATTGCTGTAATATGGGGGTTAACGCCTTCATACCAGTAAAGGAAGCCTTCAACGTCAACCTTATCGCCTGCCTTAAGAGTGCCTACTGTTGTGTAAACCTCGGATTCTGTGCCTGTAAGGTAAACTTCAACGCAGAAATCGTAGGAAGCACCATTGTAACCGAGTGTAAGGTAAATATCGTCACCGGGCTCATCGTTCTTGTAGCTGATGTTTTCAACTGTCAATCCCTTGAAGGATGCGAACTTGTTCTGATGATTGATAAGCTCTTCTGTGCCGAGAAGCTCTGTAACATCAAGTGCTTCTGCAACGTATGTTTCACCATCGTTTACAAATTCAAATGTACCGTCAATAATTTCAACTTCACCGCTCCACTCGCTCTTGTAGCCGTTTACACGGATCTTTGTACCGGGAACAAGCTTTTCTGCATCTTCCTCAGAGCATGCAAGCTCATAAAGAAGGTATGCGCCGTCTTCGCTCTGGCAGTAAACAGTAATCTTGTTATCCCACCAGGACTGATGTGCCTGAACGAATGTTTCAACTGTAACTTCGCTTTCCATTTCAGCCGCCATAAACTCTTCATAAGTCATAGCTGCTTCGTCAACTACTGTAGCATCTGTGGGAAGTGTAGCTTCACCGCCACCGCATGCTGCAAGTGCAAGTACCATAACGCCTGCTGTTAAAAGTGCAAAAATCTTTTTCATGTTTGTCTACTCCTTTTTAATGTTGTTTGTTATATACATTACTATTTTACAACAATATCCTCAAAAATCAACATTTTTCTTTAATTTTACGGTTTTAATTTTATCCTTTGCCATATAAACGCCCATGCAAACCCAGCAAAGAGCAATAGCTGCTATTAAAATGGCAGATTCCTTAGGCAGTGCCCCCATATCCCCCGTTTCCATTTTGCTCTTTATGTCGTCAAGGCGGTAAAGTGCACTAACCTCCTCATAAAGCCCTTCTATATAGCCCTTGTCAATACTTTCACCACGCCTTACCGACTTATTCACGCTTTCTATAAGCTGTCCTGCCGCATCTCTTAATGATGCAGAGCCGTTAAAAACAGCTGTAACAAAGGTGTTTTCGGTGTTATCAAGCAAAAGCTGTGTGGCATCAATTTTCACGGGGTAATAAAGGTTATTATCCTCCCCACGGCGATTAAGATAGTCAACATATTCACCGCTTCCCTGAGCCTTAAGGGTAACGGGCACATAACCCTCGGTTTCCGCATATGCAATCTGCACATTGTTTGTGAGCATAAACTGCGCAAAGAGCCAGGATGCCAGAACCTCCTGCTTATCCTCCTTATTGAACACACAAAGACTGGGCCCCTGGGAAATCATAACGGGGTTTTCCACATCGTACTGTGGTATTGTCATTACCTCAATTTCAAAATTCACAACCTTATCGTCGGCAATGTCCACAAGTGGAGCATCGGAGCCCATCCATGTGGCACCTGCTGTGGAGTCAACCGCAAAAATGCACTGCCCTGCATTCAAGAAGTTTGCAGGGTAGCCTGCAAGCTTAAAGGTGTTGAAGGCACCCATTTTGCTGTTTTCGGCAATATTTAAAAGTATTTCCTCCGTCACGGGGTTAAAAAGCTCAATCTTTCCCGATATGTCAGAATAGCCTGCTTCCCTCTGCTTAAGCATCTGTATCATCATATTATCCGTGGACTTATATATGAAGGGAATCATAACCTTCTGTGAGTTTACCTTAAAGTTTCCATCGGCGTCCTTCTCTGTGGCACTTTTAGAAACCTGCCACACAAAGTCCCAGGTAAGCTTTTCAGGCAAGGTGTAGCCCAGCTTTTCTACAAAGGTTTTATTCACATAGCAAGCCTCTGTGGAGCGCATATAGGGCAGGGCGTAATAATTGCCGTCTATTTCACATTCTTCTAAAAACTTCGGCACAATTTCATCCTCACGGGGGGAGTCAAAAAGCACCTTACTGCCGCCTAAGCCGTAGCTTTCGTCTGCCATCAGAGAGTCAAGTGCCACAACAGTGTCCTCACCCGTCATATAGGTTGCAATATGGTCAGGATATGTTATGCACACGTTTGGTGTTGTGTTTGTTGCAATGTTTGTTATAACATCGTTATAAATTTTGCCGTAGTCTGTATAAAGCCTGAGGTTTACCTTAATGTTGGGGTAATAGCCTTCAAATTCCGCTATGGCATTTTTGTAAATTTCAACCTGGGTAAGGTTTGTATCGTTCTTTGCCCAGAAGGTTATCTCGTAATTTTTCGAGGCATCAAATTCTTCGGGCACATCAAAGGCAAGCTTCTGAGCCTCTGTGGCAGTTTCAAGCCGTCCGTGGCAGGCTGTAAGTGCAAGGATAAATACCACCGCCATAAGAAGTGAAATGAACTTTTTCATCCCTTCATACCTCCTCTCGAAACCCCTGCCATAATTTTCTTTCGGAAAATTACAAACAGCACCACCAGGGGCAGGGAAATAACAACCACCGATGCCATCATGGCAGGAATGTTGTCTCTGCCAAAGCCGTTTTCCCTTATTTCCTGTATACCGTTTGAAACAAGGAAGTATGCCGCATCGTCTGTTATGAGCCTTGGCCACACGTAGCTGTTCCAGCATTCAATAACCTTCAATACCGTTACCGTCACTATAGTAGGCTTGCATATGGGCACCATAACCTTTAAAAGGTAGCGAAGGTCACTTGTGCCGTCAACCTTTGCCGCATAGTAAAGCTCATTTGGTATCTGTGCAAAGTTTTCCTTTAAAAGGTAAATGTAAAATACCGATGTAACCGAAGGCAGTATAAGCCCCGTAAAGGTGTTTCGTAAGTCAAGGTTTGTTATTGTAACAAAGTTTGTGATAACAACAAGCTCCCCGGGTATCATCATAAGTGTAAGGAAAATTGTGAAAACAAGATCTCTTCCGTAAAACTGAAGCCTTGAAAAGGCAAATGCCGCAAGCACGGTTATCACAACCATAAGTGCCGTTGTTATAAGGGTAAAAATCACTGTGTTTATAAAATAATCACCCAATGGCACCTCGGTAAAGGCATCCTTGTAGTTTTGTAGGGTGGGGCTTAAAGTATAAAGCTTCGGAACCCATTCCGAGTTATATGCCCCGTAGCCCTTAAAGCTTGTTAAAACCATCCAGTAAAAGGGAAACAGCACCACAATTGCCCATAAGGTTAAAAATACGTATGTAACGCTTTTTACCGCTTTTTTTCTTCTTTCGGTGGCTTTTTCAATTTTTTCGTAATCCATAGCTGCCTCCTTAATAATGCACGTGCTTTTTGCTCACAAGAAGGTTTATGCAGGTTATTGTGAGCACAATCACGAACAGAATAACTGCCGCGGCAGATGCAAAGGACGGATATCCGCCCGAATTACCGTAAAGCATATCATAAATATAGCCAACAATGGTGTTCATTTCTGAAGCATTAAGGTCTGTTCCGAAAAGTGCAACTGCATCGGAATAAGCCTTGAAGGCCCCGATAAAGCCCGTTATGATAAGGTAAAACACCGTAGGTGAAATCATGGGCAGGGTTATTTTTGTGAAAACTCTCCACCTTGATGTGCCGTCAACCTTTGCGGCGTTATAGTAAATAGGGTTAACCGATGCAATTGCCCCCGTCAGCACAATAATTTTAAAGGGTATAACAACCCATATTGTGTACAAACACAGCACAAGCATCTTTGCCCAGTATGGGCCGCCTATAAAGTCAATGGGTGCAACGCCGAAAAAGCCAAGCACAATATTGACAAAGCCGTTTGTATAAGGCGTCTGCTTGAAAAGTATCATGAAAACAAGCCCTACCGCCAATGTGTTTGTTACATAAGGCAGAAAGTATACCGTCTGAAACAGATTTTTGAGTGCCTTTATACTGCTTAACCCAACGGAAATAAGAAGGGCAAGTGCCGTAGAGGCAGGCACCGTAATCACAACAAGAATAAGTGTGTTCTTTAATGCCTGCAGAAAGTAGGGGTCTCTTAAAACATAGGCAAAGTTAAAGCCCCCCACACCCGAGTAGGTTCCCGAGGCAAAGTTATAGCCCTCTTCAAAGGAGTAAATAAATACGTCTATCAAAGGGTAAACAAGAAATACCCCAAGAAATATTATGGCAGGCAGAAGGTACAGCCAGCCCTTTAAATCATTATTTTTCATAGAAGCACCTCATCAGAAGAAAATGCGTTCGTCTGTATCCTTGCGGAAAATACAGGTCTTGTTCTTCTTAACGTCAAACTTTACATTGCCCTCTGTCACATCATTAACATTTTCCGAGCCTATAATGGAGCGTACAAGAGGGTTATGTGAAAATTCATGTGTTGAAACAATGCTAATGTCACGGCCCATAACCTCAACACGGTCAACGGTGCAGGTAAATGCACTCTGGGGGTTTATTTCAAAGCCCTCGGGGCGTATAGCAACGTTAACATCACAGTCCTCAACCCCCGCTGCATCAAGCACCCGTTCCTCTCCTATGTAAAGCCCTCCGTCTTTAACATAACCGTCAAAGGTATTAACGGGCGGTGTTCCCAGAAACTTTGCCACAAACAGGTTTCCCGGGTTGTCGTAAACCTCCTGAGGCTTTCCCACCTGCTGTAAAACGCCGTCCTTCATAACAATAATAAGGTCCGAGATGGACATTGCCTCTTCCTGGTCATGGGTTACAAAAACAGTTGTAATGCCCGTTGAACGCTGAATACGTCTTATCTCTTCCCTTGTCTGAAGGCGGAGCCTTGCATCAAGGTTTGAAAGTGGCTCGTCAAGAAGGAGTATTCTGGGTTTTTTAACTATTGCACGGGCAATGGCAACTCTCTGTTGCTGACCGCCTGAGAGCTCACCGGGCTTTCTGTCCATGAGAGATTCAATCTGCACAAGCTTTGCAGCCTCTAGTGCCATAGAATTCATTTCATCCTTTGAAAGCTTATCCTTGCCCCTTCTGTTTTCCAAAGGGAAGGTTATATTCTGCTTTACCGTAAGGTGGGGGTATAAGGCATAGCTCTGAAACACAAGCCCCACACCTCTGTTTTCGGGAGGCAGGTTTGTCACATCATCGCCGTCAAATAAAATTTTTCCTCCCGTAGGCTTCTGCAGTCCCGAAAGAAGGTTAAGCATTGTGGACTTTCCGCACCCCGAAGGACCAAGAAGACCAACCAACTGTCCGTCGGCAATTTCTATGTTAAAGTCATTTACCGCAACAACGCCCTTACTCTCCTTCTTGCTTCTGGAAGGATATATCTTCGTGAGATTCTGCAATGTAACTTTCATGTTCCACATTCCTTTACAAAAGAATAGTTACATACATTATATAACATATATGTAAAAATCTCAAGTTTTTTCATATATGACACGAAACATGACACTCCTAAAAATAAAAAACACGAAACTCGCTTGTTTAAGGCAAGTTTCGTGAATTCAATTGGTGGAGGCGACGTGTAACTGCTGGCTATCAAGTCAAGGCAAAGTTGTTTTGCCCCAAATGCTCAAGACAAGAGTTGCAAACAACTTTATTTTTTTCTCAACAATCTTTATTTTCTATCGTCGCAATAACTTCTTCAATACTTTGAATAAATTCTGCTTTTACAATCTTCTGCACACCATCAGTTTCTTCTTCTATCATTTTCTCAATCTCCAGTTTTAATTTTCCCAAATTTTCTGAAATAGTTATTAAGTCTGCCTTTGTCGCATATCCATCATAATTCAATATTATATTAAGCAACACGGCTTCTAATTCATTTCGCCTTTCACGATTTCCTTTTTTATATGCTTTTTTAAATAGATTTAACAGTTCTTCATCAAACATATAGAAAGAACTTTCTTCTACATCACTTACTGTGCAATTATCGTTTAAATATTTCACTATATTCTTACGATTTTTGATTTGATGCTTTTGCTGTTCAAACGTCACTATTTCTTTATATAATTCATCAGCTTTTCCTTGGAGTGTTGCAAACAAATGATGACGTTTAAAAGGCTCTTCTACAATGCCTTTTTCAATATTTTCTTTTCGCACTCGAAAACCTTCTATCATTTTTTGATAATCTACCTCAAAGGAAATATATTGATTGTATTCTTCCAATACATTCAACCGATGCAATAATGTGACATAAATTCCGCTTTCAATATCACCGCTATATGATTTATTTATAATCGTATTCATTCCATCAAGCAATGATTCTTCGTTCATACTTCTAAAATCTCCATACAGGAACATTTCTTCATTATTCATTTCTTTAACACAGTAATATTTTTTCCATTCACACCTTATTGCATCTTCGTCCCACGTTCCCTCCATTACCCATTCAAGCAAAGATGTGTGCGCACGAAGCATATTCCAACTCTTATAAATTTTTTCCATATAATCTCTAAGGAAAAGATTACCATATTTTCCTGGTTTATATTTCCCTCTTTTATATTCAAAGTATACAGCTCCTATCGTATACATTATTTCTGGCAGTACATTGACCTGCATATCACTATTTTCCCATAATTTATACACATTTTCAAATTCAAGAATATAGTTTTTTAATATCCTTAAATTCTCACTTTTGCTTTCATTAAATAGTTTTACAAGCCATCTTTTATTCTTTTTTAGAAATTCTTTGTATTCCATTACTGTTTCTTTATACTGTGTAATTATCTCATATATAATTTGAGAATACTGAACGTTCATATATGCTGTTTGTGATATTACCTTTTCCTTAAATTCTTCATATTTCTTACGTTCTTCTTCATCTTTTCCAATCTTATCCTCATCAGCGACAATTATTGTTTTAATTTTCTTGTTTTCGCAAAATTCATTTACTATTCCCAATAAATCAACCTTGTCGATTTTGCATCGTTCAAAATCATCAAAAACAAGAACTACCTTTTTCTCCACAATTCTATCTTGCTTCTCTGAGTATACTGATACCGTATTTTCAATCGTGGCGATATCCATAAAATCTATCGATGCTACTGTTTTTAATCCTTTTATCGCAACTTCCCATCCATTCATTACAGGAATGGTATTTGAAACTTTTTCAAATGCCTCTATCGCCTTTTTTAATTTCCGCCATTTCTTTTGTTGGGTATTAGAAAGAAGTATATTCGTTTTTATTGTTTTATTCAATATTGCCACATCATCAATCCCAAATAGAGAAATCACGACCATATGATACTTCTCATCTTCATCTAACTTTTCTTTGATTTTATTGATGGCAAATGTTTTCCCACACCCCCATCTGCCAGTCAATAATAATGCTCCATAGTTTTCATTAGTTCTTATAAAATTCAATATTTCATTTTCCATATCTTTCACCCCTATAATATAAAACCACGAAGAATATATGCACTCCGTGGTTTTGCGATAATATTGTATTACATCTTTTAGGAAAATGCTTCTAATATTTCCCCATCAAGTCTCATATATAAAGACATCAACCAATTCATCAAAAATTGCATTTTCAAGTTTGGTCTTTAAGATTCTTATATTGTCATACCTTTCCGCATTACTTTTAAACCATTCAAGAATATCTGTTTTTATAACTACCTCTTTTTCATCGTCTTTAAGTTCATTAATTATTTGATTATAACGTTTCTCTATAATCGCACACTTCTGTTCCTTACTTAAATCCGTATATTCTATACAACAACCTATTCTTGAGTACATAGCAGGACCTAAAGCTGTCTTAATTTCAGTTTCATTTCTAAAATTGCATGTGCACAAAAATATAGTGTTTTTTAAGTCTACATCATAATTAGCATCAACATATCTACCTTCATCAAACAGTTCATAGAATGCGTTGTAAAAAACGGAGTTAACCTTGTCAAATTCATCAATCAAGATAACATTCGTTTCTCTGCTCATCATATCTTTTGCAAAACTACTTTTAGAGTGTTCAGAGCCAAAAATATAATTATACGCTTCATTTGTTTGCATCATTGAGAATTGCACTCTCAACAACTCCCCACCTAACACTTCACTTATACACTTAGCTGTCTCTGTTTTGCCTACACCAGACGGACCATATAACATAAGTACTGCAGGCTTATTGGATTCTCTTAAAAGCAATTTATACAATCCACTAATCAACTGCTTTTTGCACAACTCTTGTCCTAGAATTTTATCATTCAACTGCCGATGAATGGATTTCAGCACATCTCTATCTATGCCAATATAATCAGAATATAAATATTCTATTCCCTCATCATATGCAGAAACAAGCGAACGTAATACTCGTTTAGGCGGGTTTTGAATATAAATAGTCCCCACATCATGATTAAGCGTTACAATGTTAACAAAATTCCCTAAAACATGTTCCAATACCGATGCGTAGTCATCAGCTCTTACTATACAATTGTCAACACTAATATTTTGCGACAGGGCGGATTCTCTTACTCCAGATTCATTAGGTCTTAATCTTGCATTGTAATGTTGAATCAGGTCCATGAATGGTATCGTAACTTCATCCTCTTGAACCCTGTCGTTGATTACGTTATCAAAGTCTTTTCTCGACCCATAAAATACTACAATCTTCTCAATCATTTGATTCAACCCCTGCCAATAAGACATCATACAATTCTAATAGTTGATCATTATTAGAATCATCACCTGACTTTACTGTTGTTTTTTGGTATGATGGATTATCTTTTTTGCTTGATAAAGCATCAATATTTAATTCACTATTAAAATTCAATTGGTTAATCGTTGTGTTCCCAACTTTAATTGCGTATATGCTCAAATTCATTTTTAATAAATCTGTTACTTTATAATTGTTTTTAAATGATTTAATATTGAATCTAAAAACCACTGATTCTCCATCTTTTCTGCCTAAAAACTCATAATAACCTTTTGCTGATTTCATAGTGTTATCCAATTTTTCTACAGCTATATTAAATTCTCCTGCTGGTATCGCTGTTCCACTTTTCAACATCGACAAATATGGAGAAATAAGAGCGATATATGTCAATGAGTCTTTATGGACTGACACTTCATATCCCACAAATTTTTTAATAGTATTATTTTCCCCCTCATTTAACACACTAATAAAATCCGTTAGAATCGTATTTTTAATAATATTTTTAGCCATTTCTCGACTATTAAAGGATGTCGAAAGACTGCTTTCTACCGATGCTGATGCTTCCATTCCCATCAACGCCTTAAACATTTTCCCTACTCCAAGGCTAACTTTAGCGTCAGCACCCGCTTTACCTTCATCAACATCCTCATTAAGCAATTCTGTCGTTTTTTCCATCGTTCCACCTGTAATTATTTGAAGATAGTCAGTTACAGACTCTTCATCGAAATAAACGATTTTACTCAACTTTGTTTCTTTTCCTTTTCTCTTAGCCATATTAGTATTCAATCTCTCTTTCTACGTCTTAACATTTCTTCATCTCCACACGCAATTAATTGAGATAATTGTCGCAGGCATACCTATAATCTGCACATCGAACTTAAGGCTTGTTTCAACCTTTGTTGAAGCATTATGTATACGGAAGCTAAACTGCCAACCACCGTCCATATACAATTCAACAGTATTGTTACTTCCTGGCTTAAAGTCCAAACTAACAATTCTTGTAGGCAAACTTGATACAGGGACTTCATATCTAGAAACATCTTTGTCACTCGGTTTAGCAAGTGTTCCTCTTAAATTGAATACCTGAATCTGTGTTGTCCTCTTCTTATCAACACTTATAACCTTATAGAAGTCATATTCACCCAACAAGTATTCAACCATCTTTGCAGGCAACTCCGCATTTGTGGATGCGCTTTTCTTCACTTCATCAACGAATGCATTTAAAAGAGGAATATACACATCGTTTTCTTTTGACGGAAGGTCACTCCACTTAGAGCCTTTTTTCTTTTCTGCCTCTAAATATTCAAATATAGGTTTAATATCGTTCCAATACTTGTAAGAACACTTTACTCCGAACCACTTCTCGCCAAAGTCTAAACCTTTAGATAATCTACTGTGCTTAACTGCGAAATGATTGTGCTTTACACTCAAACCAATTTCCCATTGAATATTTCTTCTAATGATGAGAATATCTCTAACATCGCCTTCTTCGCCCTTTTCATCCGTTTGTATAAGCAAATCAAGCATATCATTGCCATCTTCTACTATAAGAGGTTCCAAATCAAATATAGCTTTTACTGCCGCATGGGCACTCTCCATTAAAGTTTCCTTAAGACTATCATCAATGGATTGCCATGCACGCTTTGCTGCATGATAACTACTGTTTTCTTCTATTCTGGCAGGTCGTATTCTCTTTATTTCTTTTTCAAGTGTAGTTAAACAAACATATTCGTATGCTCTACCTTGATTGTTGCTCTCTTTGCTCATAAAAACAACTCCTTTTATTCAAGCGAATTTTTAATAGCTCTTGCAATATAATAAGCTAACTTCACAGGAACTGCGTTACCAATCATCTTATAGCCTGTATCTACATCTTCATACACAAACTCGAAATCATCAGGAAAACCTTGCAATCTTGCACATTCTCTTACTGTCAATCTCCTATACAAGTCTTCTTTTCCGGGTTCGAAAATTCTTCTATTATGAGATATAAACTTCATCTTAGGTGCTTGCGGATGCAACTGACATTGTCTACCGCTAGCTTGAACCGTAAATCCTTGCTCATTCCATGCTCTTACTCTATTTCGACTCATAAAAATTGTAGAGTAAGAACCTACGAAATACTCATGGTTTAAAACAGGAAGTTTTCCATTCGTTTTATTTTTTGGCAAAGCAGGAATAGCACTACCTTGTAAATCCCACATTGCATCCTTCATCGTCAACTTTTGCTCCGTTCTTGGCGTTGTAGGCTTTGGAAATTCAAATTTTATATCCAAGTCTTTTCTAAAACCAATGTAGAAAACTCTTTTTCTATCTTGTGGCACACCGTAATCAGCGGCATTAACCAACGTTATTGAAACATCATAGCCGCACTTTTCAAACATTCCAACAATATTTTTGACTGCATCCGAGTGTCTATCTGCTAACATGCCTGACACATTTTCAGCAAGGAAAAACTTTGGCTGTTTTTTCTGCAGTATTCTTATATAATCATAGAACAACTGACCGCGAGAATCGTTTATACCTCTTAACGAACCTGCTTCGCTCCAACTTTGACAAGGCGGACCTCCTATAATACCATCTACATCATCAGGAAAATCCTTGTCTGTTATATTTCTAATATCACCCTTTATCAATGGTGCTGTATGATTCTTTTCATAAGTTGCCCATATTGTTTTATCAAACTCGTTTGCCATTGCAATAGTAAATCCAGCCCTTTCAAAACCCAGGTCTAATCCACCTGCACCTGAAAATAAACTAATTACATTCATAAGTTTACCCCTCAAATAAATATCTTAATGCCATTATAACAAAGTTTTTTTCTTTTCGCAACAAATTCTCTATTATAAATGCACAATGGCATTATATGATACTATATGTCCTATAAAACTCACACCATACGAACAGCATATTTTTCAAAAAATTTTCCTTTTTCAAAATAAACACACCACAACTACAGCAAGTTTGTAATTGTGGTGTACTTAATAGTTTAATATTTATCACAAGATTTTCTTAAAAATATATATTCGCAATTATAAACACTCTTTTTTACGAACAGGAGTCATTCATGTTTATCTCTAATATCAATTCAAGAATATTAAACAATCTCAAGCAATCACTTTTCGATGGTAACTGCTCTGCCCTTCCATGCAAAAGCCAATGTCTGTTTATTTGATTAGGAGCTGAACAATCAAAATCAATAACCTTAGTTAAAGATTGCATCAAAACTCTAATATTATGCTCTTCTAAATCATTTTCTTCACTTAATAAAAAATATTTCGAATTTCTCTTTTTAAACGATTTTTCCAATTTATCCCAGTTCGTTTCTGTAGATGACCCATCCTTCGCTATATAGCGTTCTAACAATGGTATCGTTCCACATGCACATGAGTAATATTGCTCTTTTTCAAAAGAAAACAGGCATTGCCTTATCATTTCCTTTTCAAAATCTAATGTAACTTTATTTACAAGATTATCTTTCATTAAATTATAAAGTTCACATTCATGAACTTCATATTGTATTTCAACAAACCTATCAAAAGTTTTTTGTCTATATGTGCTGTCAAGAACTTCTTTCACTGGTGCATTATTAAATTCCTCATATAGAGTATATAATACTGCCGCTAGATGCGCCCTCGTCATTCCTTTTGCCGCTACCAAGTTGTATCTACGAAAACTGTCTTTTGTCATTATAATATCATATTCTTTTTCCATAAAATCATCCTTTCTCAGTTTCTCTATAGCATATACTACTGTATTTTATTATATATCTTTTTACTATAAAAAGCAACAAACAATACCTCCCAATTAATCCTTTTCAAACTTATGAATTTGCTTGCTACAACTCACCCTCCACCATACTTATACAATCATGACGCAAAATCATTTGGGCACGGTTGTCTCGGAACCGCATTTTTACCCGAGTCAATTTTACTTTTTTTAGCTGTTTTTGTGGTTTTGGTGGCGGTCACCGTCACTATTTTACTATTTTCAATTAAATTCACCCGAAAAATCAATAATTTTGCATTTACTTGTCAAATTTACCTTAACCCTATTTTACCGACTCTATCCTACCTATCCCCGACTTGTAATTTTACAAAAATTCAAAAAGTTTACATTTTATGCCGATACTGGCTTAAACGAAAAAATACACCTTATGGCAAGGCAAACCTTGCTATAAGGTGTATTTTTATAATTTCACATTTTCCGTGAAAATGAATGGTGGAGGCGAGGGGAAGCAGATTTTCACAAAAATCTGCCCTGCTCATCGCCACCCGGTTTGACGCCGGGCTGTCTTTTCGCACCACTCGGCTATGAAACAATTCACCGGATTGTTTCATTTAACGCCTCGTGCCCTCTTAGGCTTCAATCCCCCTCACTTTTATCTCCAAAAACAAAAAACGCCTTAATTAAGGCGTTTTTTTGTTTTAGTGGTGGAGGCGAGGGGAATTGAACCCCTGTCCGAAAACCCATCCGACCGCTCTCTCCGGGCGCAGTCAACATTTTAACATTCCCTCCCTATGACGGCTATTGACGGCCTGCATAGTTCAGTAGCTTCATTTGTCATGTGTGGTGCAAAGCTTAACCACATCACGTTCACCGCTGGTCGACGCCCTTACTTAAGCCGCGGTACTCTTAAGAAGGACGGCTGCCATAATTAGGCAGCGTATGCTAAATTATTGTTAGCGTTTAAATTTAATTTCGGAGGTTTAAGAGTCTCCACCTCTGCCCGCTCTTCAGTTTTCAAAATCCCCGTCGAAGCCATGACGCCCCCATATAGCACAATGCATAGCACTGTGCAGGGAATAAGTGACCCAGGTCACTTTGATTATTGTAGCACATAAGAATGCCAAAATCAATAAGAATTTCTTTCCTTGATGGCACGGTCAATTTCGCGTTTTGCACTGCGTTTTGCCGCATCCTCACGCTTATCATAAAGCTTTTTACCCTTTGCAAGAGCTATTTCCAGCTTAACATGTTGCCCTGAAAGGTGCAAGTCCAACGGAATTATAGTATACCCGTCCTGCTTAACCTTGCCGAAAAGACGCATAATTTCCCTCTTGTGCAGAAGAAGCTTGCGAACCCTCAATGGGTCACGGTTAAAGATGTTGCCCTTTTCATAAGGCGATACGTGCATGCCGTGTATAAACATTTCGCCCTTATCTATTTCGCAGTAGCTTTCCTTAAGATTTGCCTTTCCTTCGCGGATGCTTTTTACCTCTGTTCCGAACAGCTCTATTCCCGCCTCGATTGTTTCCTCTATGAAATACTCGTGCCTTGCCGTTCTGTTTACTGCCAACTGTTTTTTCTTTTGTTCCATATTCCATACCCTCCGGCATAAAATCAATTTGTCCGAGTGCGCTGTTCACACCCACAACCTTTATCCTTATCTCGTTGCCCAGTCTGTAGGTGGTTTTATTGCCACGTATGCTGAGCGTTTTTTCATTGTATTCAAACCTTTCGCCCGTCATGTTTTCAATTCTGACAAGGCCTTCCACAGTGTTGGGAAGCATCACAAAGAAGCCAAAGTTTGTAACAGAGGACACAATGCCGTCAAACTCCTCACCGATATGCTTTTCCATCCACTGTGCTTTCTTGATGTCATCCACATCTCTTTCGCACCTTTCGGCAGCCATTTCCCTTTCGCTGGAAATTTCGCTTGCTTCCTTATTGTGCTTTTTAATGTAGCTCATCATTTTACGGTCATTTTCAATTGCCGCCTTTAAGCTGCGGTGGAACACCAGGTCGGGATAACGGCGTATAGGTGATGTAAAATGGGTGTAGTATGCAAGTGCGAGGCCGTAATGCCCTGCATTTTCGGCTGAATATTTAGCCTTCTGCATGCTCCTTAATGCCACCTGAGAAACAACCGCAAATTCCTTCCTGTCTTTTATATTATCCAAAAACGCCTGCAATTTCAAGGGGGTTATGTTGCCAACGGGCGGTTTTATGCCAAGCGTTAGCAAAAATGCCTTGAACGCCTCAAGCTTTTCGCCGTCGGGTGCTTCGTGTATACGGAAAATTGATGGCAGGTTATTTCTTGACATATGCTCCGCTACGGTGGAGTTTGTGATAACCATAAATTCCTCAATCATCATATGTGCTTCGTTACGCTCACGAAGAACAATATCGGAAACCTCGCCATTTTCATCAAGCACAACCTTTGCCTCGGGCATGTCGAAATCGATATTGCCCCTTTTGTGGGATGCTTTTTTGAGCACCTTGAAAAGAGCATGCATTTCGTACACAGAGGGCATTACTTCGCAGTATTCCCCGGTTATATGCTCATCTGCCTCACCTGAAATGATTGCAAAAACAGCATCATAGGTTGCTTTTTTCTTTGACTTTATAACGCTTTTTGCAAAGGAGTAGCTTACAACCTCGCCTGCCTCGTTAATTTCCATAAAAACGCTCATGGCATTACGGAGCACACCCTCGTTAAGAGAGCATATACCGTTTGAAAGCTTAGGGGGAAGCATGGGGATAACACGTTCAACAAGATACACGCTTGTTCCCCTCTTAAGTGCCTCCTTGTCAAGGGCACTTCCACACTTTACATAGTTTGATACATCTGCAATATGAACGCCCAAAAGCCAGTTATTGCCCTTTTTTTCGATGGAGACAGCATCGTCAATATCCTTTGTGTCGGCTCCGTCAATGGTGAAAATAACCTTATCTGTTAAATCAAGCCTTCCGGGCTCAATTTCGGTAACCTCATCGGGAATAGCCTCGAGCTCTTTTATAACCTCTGAGGGGAACTCGATTTCAAAACCATAGTCCATAATAACGCTTAAAACATCCACGCCAAAGTCATCGGGGAAGCCTAAAACCTCTACTACCTTTGCAACGGCATAATGGTCATGGGTGGGATAGGACTCGATTTCGCAAAGAACCTTTTGCCCGTTAAGTGCACCGTTTCTGTCTTCGTCAACAACTGTAAAAAGACCGCTTATGCGGTTGTTGTCAGCCTTGACGGTGCCGTAGTATCTACCTTCTTTATATGTTCCCACAAACCGTGTTATGCCTCTTTTAAGAATTCTTACAACCTCGGCTTCACCGCTCATGCCTTTTTTGCCGCTGCCTGAGGGATGAACAAGGATTGTGTCGCCATCCATGGCACCATGGGTACAGTCGGGGGGAATGAACAAATCCTCTCCGCCTTCTATCCTTGCAAAGCCGTATTCCTTACCGCTGCCTGCAAAGGTGGTCACGATAAAGCCGCTCTTTTTGCAGGAAACGTATTTTCTTTTTTTAGTTAAAATTATTTCGCCTTCATCCTCAAGGAGGGATAAAACTTCCCGAAATTCAGCCTCGTCCTCTTTCGGCACGGCTAAAAGATGCATTAAGTCCCCTTTTGTCATGGGCACATATATGTCACTTTCGATGAAAGCCTTTACCTTATCTTTTTTGTTCATTACTACCTCACGTTTTTCCAAAAAGAAAGAAAAGGCTATTGCACAAACGCAATAGCCCTTTGATTTACAAAATTACTTTACAAAGATAAACATTACCACAGAAAGGATTACGAAGAGAACTGCTACAATTGCTGTGAGCTTTTCAAGGAGAGCTTCCTTTGTAGCGCCCTTATTCTTGGAGAAGAAGGAACCGCTTCCGCCCATAACTGCACTTGCTTCTCTGGGGTCCTTACCCTGCTGGAAAAGTACCACAACTGTAAGTACAACTGCTACTACGATATAGAGTATTGTTAAAAATATATTCATTTATACACACCGCCTTCTATTTTTCATCTGATAAATTAACAAATGGATTGTATCACACTTTTTTCCTTCATGCAAGTGTTTTTTTAATAATTCTCGATTTTTTTGCTTTTATTATTCATTTGTCGTTAAAATGCCCGACTCGGCATCTATAAAATAGCTTTTATTTTCCCCATCAGTGCTCAGTGGCTCGTCCCATGTTTTAAGAAGAATGTCCCCTGCATCGCAAGGAATTTTTTTGCAATGCTCTCCTTCTACATCTTCCCAACCAAGACCGGTGCCGTGAAGGGTCTGAACTTTTTCAATGCCATTTTCGCCAATGGCATACAAAACGCTTATTTTCCAGTCCTCCTGGCTGAGCTCGGTATATATGTAATATTCGCCCTCATTGCAGATAAGATAGCAGTCAGCCTCATCGAAGTAAATATCCTCATCACGATATTCCTGCCCGTTTACAGCTATGTACATAGCGCCCTCGTAGGTGGGGTAAGCCTCAAATTCATTGTCTGAAAAATCACCGTTCATATCAACACTCACAGGCTCGCCAATTACGTAGCTTGATGGTACACGGGTATATTTTTCGTAAAATAACCCGGGGTATTCTTCATAATAAATTGTCACAAACTGCTCCCCGTCTGCAAAGCTTCCCAAGTGGTACGGTGAGAAGCAGAAGGTCACGCCCTGATATCCAACAATGTAGGACAATTCATCATTGTCGTAGGCACTTTCAATGATTTCTTCAAGACCGCTGAATTCCATATCGGTATATTTTGCCCTGAGTTTTTCAACTATAATTTCACAAATGCCGTCTGTGCTTGTAAAAATATCACTAAGTGCTAAAACCTTACCGGTCTCCACGTCAAAGTTTACGCCGGTGTGAGAATGATACCCGTGAGCACCGCCACTGTACCAATAGTTATAGGTCATAAGGCTTAAAACCTTATCGTCAGCTCGTTGTACAGACAATGAGTTTTTATCCTCAAGAGGCAGGGCTTTGCTTTCCATTGCCAGCATATCCCTTGCAAACACTTTTAAATCGTTTACAGATTCCTGCCATTGACGGGTATTTTCGCTGTTAAATTCATCAAGAGCATTTTTTAAAGCAGGGTACTTTGCTCCGTCCTCTTGGGAAAGGTACACCTTTTCAAAATCGGCATAGTAATAAACTTCAGGACCATCCACCTCAAAGTCCGTTTCCCTTGTCTTATATACCGACAAAATCTCGGATTCTGTTTCAACAGTTACCGTATCCTCGCCAAAGCAACCGCCGAGAGATATAGCCAGAACAAGAGAAATCAATAATGCTGTAATTTTTTTCATTTGTATAACTCCTTAAAATTTATGAATAAGCCTTAAAAGCCTGCCTCCCATAGGAAGCTGCTTTATTTCCTCATCGTCAAAAACCTTGAACACCATAAAGGTTAAAATGGCATAAACTATAAGCCCTGCACCTATTGCAACAATTGTGGATACGGCATTGCCCACAAAATTTGTAAGAAGGCGTGACGTTATAAATACCACCGCACCCATTATAAGGGATGCTGCAAGGGGCTTTAATAAATACTTGCCCACGCCAAGCTTTATGTCAAGGTTTTTCTTAACAACACAGAAGGTGATGGCACAGCCTATAGCCTGGCAGAGCACACTGCCGATAGGTGCACCTAAAATGTTTATTTCGGGAATGGGGATAAGGGTTAAGTTTACAATAAGCTTTACAACACCACCAACCACAAGGGCAATTGCAGGCACAAAAACCTTGCCTAAGCCCTGAAGGCTTCCTGAGTTTGTCTGTGTTATTGCAGAAAAGAAAATTGTAATGGCACTTATTGCGAAAAGATAACCGCCCTCAGGTGCATTGGGGTAAAGAAACATAAAAATTTCGTCTGCCAATACCATACAACCCACCGTTGCAGGCAATGCTATTACTACGGAAACAAGGAGCGAAAAGCTTACCTTGTCGCAGGCGGTTTTTCTGTCGCCCTTTGCTATGGCACCTGCCACCGTAGGCACCAATACCGTTGAAAAGGCAATGTTTAACGCTAATGGAAGGTTTATTATAATATCGCCCTTACTGAGCATGCCCGAAAGGGTCATTGTAACCCTATCAAGGTCAGGTGTGCCGACAAGTGCCACCTTTAAGCCCTGCACCACCGTCGTAAGGTCAACAACACGGTTGATGCTTGCCACAATGGAGCCAAGTGAAATGGGCACCGCAACGTATAATATAGCTTTTGAAATTTTTGAAAAGCTTTCCCTGACAAGGGGCTTTGACTCGGACAGCCTTTCACGGATGTCCTTCTTGTTTGCTTTATAAAACCACACAACATACAAAAGGGACAAAAAGGTTGAAAGAGTGGTTGCAACGGTAGCACCCACCGCCATAACCTCGGGGCTGTTGCCTGCGAGTGCAACAACAATAAGTATGGTGGAAACACACTTTATAAACTGCTCAATAACCTGGCTTGTGCTTGTAGCCTTCATGTTTTTCATGCCCTGGAAAAAGCCGCGTATAACGCTTGAAACCGACACAAAAAGTATTGCAGGGGAAAGCACCCTCAACACCCTCACAATTGTGGGTTCGTCAAACATAGCTCTGTCAATGAAGGGAGCGGACACATACAAAAATGCTCCCAATGCACCACCTATTACCGAAAACAGCACCAGTGCACAGCGGAATATGCGGTATGCACTTTTAAAATCATCCGTGGCACATTTTTCGCTCACCAGTTTTGCAATGGCGTTTGGTATGCCCACGGAGGAAATTGCCAGAAGCAGAACATATATCTGATATCCGAAATTGTAAATGCCGTTGCCCGCATCGCCGAAGCCGTCAATATTCGTAATTACAACCCTGTACATAAGCCCTAAAAGCTTTATTACAATCTGCGAGCACATAACCATGGCAACAGATGCCATAAAAGTCTGTGTTTTACTTTTTTTCATATTGTCACTTCCTTGTCCTTTAATTATATTCTTATTTGGCGAAATAATCAACCCGAATTTCAATATTGCCATTTTTAATACTTTGTTTACATATTGTCAATA
>JAFSGW010000013.1 GCA_017440585.1 Clostridia bacterium
AACAAATGTGAGAAGTAGTGGATAATCCACCTTTTTAAGGGCATACTTATCCATGAAGAATATGCTTACTGCAATAATGAGTGCACCCCATGTATAGGGCACGGAGCGGAAAACCATCATAATGGAAAGGGCAAAAAGAACAAGATAAATTGCAGTTTTCCCCGGGGGGAGTATAATTTCGTCATCCACAATCTCCAGTCTTTCATCCTCCACGAAAAGACAGCAGATGGTTATCATAATAATTGCAATAACAAAGGGCGGTGCCATAATTGCCATAAATTCGCCCGTGGGTATTTCAAACTTTGTGTATAAAAACAAATTCTGGGGGTTCCCGAAGGGGGTTAACATACCGCCTAAGTTTGCGGCAATGTTCTGCATTATGAAGGTAAACGCCATGTGCCTTTCCTGCCCCGTTGTTCTTAAAACATAGTAGCCCAAGGGCAGAAAGGTTAAAAGTGCCATGTCGTTTGCAATTAACATTGAGCCTATGAAGGTTATGTAAACCAGAGCAAGAATTGCCCTTCGGGTTGTTTTGAACTTTTTCACAATCTCCGATGCAATTTTATAGAAAAACCGCAGATTTCTGAGGGCACGCACCACCGCAAGCACACCAAAAAGGCAGGCGATGGTTTTAAAATCGATATAGCCCAAATATTCTTTATTGGGAGGCACAATAAAACAGGTTATGAGGGCAGCAAAAAATGCAATCACCGTAACCGTGTTTTTTCTTGAAAATCTGTATGCTTTTCTTAAGGCTTTTTTTGTAAATGTCTTAATTGTCATAAGCTGTCACCCCTTGTCCGAAAAAGTATTTTATCACAGCAAATTCTTCCCGTCAATGAAAAAAACTGTTGCAAAGCCTCTCTTTCAATGCTAAAATTATCGTGAAAGGAGGCTTGGCTATGCAGCTGGTTTTTCTTACTGCCTTAGGCGTTGGCGGTGCCACGGTCATAGGTGCAATCATAGGCTTTTTGTTCAAAAATATTTCCCACCGTGTATCAGACCTTGTATTGTCCTTTGCGGCAGGGGTCATGCTTTCGGCGGCTGTTATAGGTTTAATAATTCCTTCTATGGAATACGGCAATATCTTCATCACAATAGCAGGTATTTTCGCAGGTGCTGTTTTTCTTAACCTTATCGATAAATTCGTGCCTCATCTTCATAAATTTACAGGTGTTGACAGCGAGACACACCCCGAGGGTACACAAAAGCTCAACAAAATACTGCTTTTTGTTTTAGCTATAGCCATCCACAACTTCCCCGAGGGCATTGCCGCAGGGGTCGGCTTCGGCACGGGCGATACGGCTCAGGCAATTGTTGTGGCAGTGGGCATTGCCCTTCAGAACATTCCCGAGGGTATGGTTATTATTGCACCCATGCTTTCCTGCGGTATGAGCCCCGGCCGCACCTTTATCTGTGCTCTTCTGACGGGGGTTGTTGAGGTTATAGGCACCTTTATAGGCTATGCCATGGTTTCCCTCTCACTTTCCCTTCTCCCCTTCTTCCTTGCCTTTGCAGGAGGAACCATGCTTTACGTAATAAGCGATGAAATGATTCCCGAAACACACCACGGTGACGAAAGGCACGTAACCTATGCACTTCTGGCAGGCTTTTCATTAATGCTCATTACCGATTTTTATCTCGGTTGATAACATAAAATATTTTTTAAGGAGGTCATTTTTATGACAAAATATGCAGGCACACAAACAGAAAAAAACCTTATGGCAGCTTTCTCAGGCGAAAGCGAAGCCCGCAACAAGTACACCTACTTTGCATCCGTTGCAAAAAAGCAGGGCTTTGAACAGATTGCGGCACTTTTCTTAAAAACTGCCGAAAACGAAAAGGAACACGCTAAGTTGTGGTTCAAGGAATTAAACGGCATCGGTGACACAGCCGAAAACCTTGCCTCTGCCGCAGCAGGCGAAAACTACGAATGGACAGACATGTACGAGGGCTTTGCAAAGACAGCCGAGGAGGAAGGCTTTACTGAATTGGCAGCTAAATTCCGCCTTGTGGCTCAGGTTGAAAAGCACCACGAGGAAAGATACCGTGCACTTTTGAAGAACGTTGAAACAGCAGAGGTTTTCAAAAAGAGCGAGGTTAAGGTATGGGAATGCCGTAACTGCGGTCACATCGTTGTCGGCATGGAGGCTCCCGAGGTTTGCCCCACATGCAACCATCCTCAAAGCTACTTTGAAATCCACGCCGAGAACTATTAATCGGGTGTTGCCTTTCGCGCAGACCGTTCAAAGGCAACAATAAATACAAACAAAACAGTTCAAATATCCACATACTGTTTACCAAGGTAGAGAAACGCATCATTTGCGTTTCTCTTTTTATGCCTTTGAACTATCGGCAAACCTCACCTCTCGGAGTACCTGTGTACGCCTTCGAGTTCGCTTTGCCAATTCTGCATCGAAACTCAATCACCCTTTGGGTGCTTTTCTTTTCGTTGACAAACTCCTTAATATGTAATAAAATAACTCTATTACATATTAAGGAGTTTTCTTTATGTCTCTTATAGACTTATTCCTCACGGCAGTTGCTCTTTCCATGGATGCCTTTGCCGTTGCCATGTGTAAGGGGCTTTCTGTGGGCAAATCGAATATAAAGCATAATTTAATAACAGGTGCATACTTCGGCTTTTTTCAGGGCTTTATGCCTCTTTTAGGCTATCTTTTAGGCAGGAATTTTCAGAACGTGGTGGAATCTATCGACCATTGGATTGCTTTTCTGCTTTTAGCATTCATCGGTGCAAATATGATAAAAGAAGCTCTCGGTCACGATGATGAGGATCTGGATGCCTCCTTCTCTCCCTCGGCAATGCTTCCCCTTGCGGTTGCAACAAGCATCGATGCATTGGCAATGGGCGTATCCTTCTCCTTCTTCCCCCACTTCAACATAGTTCCTGCAGTAATCTTTATCGGCACCACAACCTTTATT
>JAFSGW010000014.1 GCA_017440585.1 Clostridia bacterium
AATCATTGTGAAACTCTTTAAACAATTCTATTGCTACATCTATATCTTCGTTTAACATCGAAAATATAAAATTAACATCTGTAAGACTTGAAGTAGGATTTGTATAATCGCCATAGCTACTCCACGAGTAATCTTCAAGTTTTTCTACCATTCCTGCCTTCAAAGGGTTGTGATGAATGTATCTGACTAATTGAAGGTAATACGTATCGTCCTCTATGGGTTCGCTTTTGTAACGGTTGCCGATTAAGCTTCCGCTTCTTTCATATTTGAAATTGAACCATCCTACGTATTTAGTTAAAATTTTATGCATTATTTTTGTTATATCGCCGGAGTTCAATTCTCGAATAAACAAGTGAACATGATTTGTCATTAAGCAGTATGCGTAAAGCTCAAAACCTTTCTCTGCTTTTACCTCTGCAATAATTTCTTCCATTTTTGCAAAATCCTTATCACATTCAAATAAGTTTTGTCTGTTTATTCCTCTGAATATTATATGATACATACCTGTTTGGCTTAATATTCTTGCGGGTCTACTCATAAACAACACTCCTCAAGAGATATTTTAGCATATAATACAGGATTAAGCAAGAAGAATGTGCAAAAACAGGCACGTCCCCAATTGCACACTTTATGTTGTACCATCGGGCATATTTTGTCAAAATACGTTTCATAATAAGAGAAATATCTCCCACATTCTTTTCTTTCAGAACAATATGAACGTGATTACTCATAAAACAGTACGCGTATATTTCGAAACCCATTTCTTGCTTAACATTGACCATCGTTTCTTTCAGCTTCTCAAAATCAGCTTCTTCTTCAAATATGTTTTGCTGATTAACCCCACGAAACAAAATATGATATACTCCGCTTTCGCTGAAAACTCGTGCTATTCTGCTCATTGAAAATCACCTCAAGCAGAGTATATCATAAAAACTCAGTTTAATCAAGAAAATGATACCAAAAAATGTACGTCCCCAAATGGCTCCCAAACTGTTCCGTGTTTTTACTCGATCCAATCTATATCAATGCATTGACCGCTTGCATATTTTTGTAAAATTACACTTTCTTGATTTGTTTCGTAATCCCATATATAGATACTTTTACCATCATAGTATCCGTTGCCATTCCATGGTGCCACTATTGCCAATGAATGACCATCGGGAGAAAAACAATAATTTACTACACCGCTACGGCTATATGTCCATGATTGCTCAGTTTCAATGTTTTTTACAACAAGTTCGTTTCCTGTCTTGAATGTATAATATGCAATCAGTCTCCCATCTTTGGAAACTTTTGGACGAATTCCATTAAATAGTATTTCGGTGTCGCCAGTTTCAATATCTACTCTACAAATTTTGTGAACATCTGGTTTAGGATTGATTGAATAGTAGACAAACCTATTATTGGTATCATGAACGGAATTGCCTATATCATCAGCTAACAATTGTTTTTCTTTGTTATGTATATTAAACAGAAAAAGATTAGCACCTTCAACAATTGTAAATCTATTTTCATCGACAAATGAAATTGAAGAAAATACTGATGAGGAAGAACGTTTGGAATATATAGGCGACAATTCATTATTACTTGTATTGTAGAAACAAATATTTGAAGTTTGTTCGACTAATATTTTGTCTTTAGAATTTGCAAAACGAGCATTAAATCCATTAATACCAAGCGGAGTTTGCTCTGTTCCGGGTAACTCTATTTTCATTAAGCTTTGAATTTCTTCGCCTGAAGAGGTTGCCGAATTCCGGAATAACAAAGTTCCACGGTATTTGGATGAACTATCGGTCTGTGAACTAATACATCCCGCTAAAAGAACTAATGAAATCAAGCAACAGATTATGTGCAACATGTACTTTTTCATAATTACTCCCCCTTAATTGGCTAAATATTTATTCTTCAAAAGCTCAGCTGTCTCATAGAACCAACTGCTTTCAGAATGAGAGTTGTTTGGAAATATTCGTTTATGATAAAAATTTCCTGTTGCTTCTACAATAGATGCCGTTTTATGGTCACAATTATTCAATCCAATATTATATCGTTTAGGATTATTAAATATACTTGCAATTTTAGATATCCCATTTGCTCCTTTTTTGCTATCCATAGATATGTTGAATCTATCGTCATAGGATTCCTCTTTCACATAGCCACTTTGTGTTATAAGTTTTACCGATTCATTTTGATAAATTGTTTTTTGGCATTCCTCAGGTGTTAACACTGCAATTCGGCTTTCTCCATCGTCAAACATCTTACCATTTTTTGCATAGTAACTGAAAATAATCCCATATCCATCACTGTTAACTAGAATCGTTGCAGTGTGACCAGCACCTTTTGCAGCTGATGAATTAAGCAAAACCGTTACTGTTTTAATACTATTGACATCATACTTCCGCAATTCATCTGCTTCTGCCTCTATAGCCGCCATGGCCTCTGCATCTTCTCTTTCATAGGCTGCTTGCCAAGCAGCAGATAACCCACCTGAACCATCTTTGTTTTCTCCATTTAAAAGAATTTGAATTTCTTCTGAGAGATTCTCGTCACCTTCTTTTATTAGCCCGCTCGGATCCACAAACGCTATCGGGTTATTGCTACAATACACATACCAGTTTGTGCCGTCCTTGATGGGGTCTTCGCTGATAAAACGACCTATACTTGGGTCATAGTAGCGTGCACGGAGGTAGATGTTGCCTGTTTCCTTATCCTGATACTCCCCACAGTAGCGCATAGGGTTGTAGTAAGTATCTGTTGAAACAGTTTCATTACCGAAAGCATCAAAGTCATAGTCTGCAACAATTTCTCTGTCGAAGTTACTTATTGCAGATACGTTGCCGTGCTCATCGGTGTGGTAATAACCAATAGTGCCGTTGTTAATTATGTTGATTAAACCATTGCCGTAAATATATTTAACAACGCTATCGCCCGAGACTTCTCCTACAACATATGCACCGTCATTGATGAAGTTGGTTGTAACACCGCTAACAGTTTTGCTTGTACGAATACCGTTTCCGTCATATGCATATGTTGATACAACATTGTTCACATCAGAGCTTGTCATTCTGCCTAAAAGGTCGAAGGCGTATGTGCCTGTTAATGCCCCTGATTTTGACAAAAGGTTGCCGTTGTTATCGTATGTATATGTTGTGCCTGCAGACTGAGTTAAGCGGTTGTTTTTGTCATAGGTGTAAGTGGTTGTGCCTTCGGGGGTTATCATTGTAGCACGGTTGCCGAATGCATCATAAGTATAACTTGCTTGTAACGCGCCATCAATGCTTTCACTTGACAGTCTGCCTGTAGGGTCGTAAACGTATTCTGTTACAGCGTCGTTATTTTCAACAGAAGCAATATTGCTGTCGGCATAATAGGTAAGAGCGTAGTCATCTACGAAGTAGGATGATGTAGTGGTTTTATGTGTATAGTTCTTCTTGGTTTTGAGGAGACCACTATCATAATATTCATATTTGGTATATGCACGGACGGTTCCACCTGAATTATAGGTCTTTTTTGATGTTACAAGGTTGTTGGCATTATATACATACTCAGTATAGCCGTGCCCTCCGTTGATGGTTATTTTTGTAAGACGATTGTTTTCGTCATACTTATATGTAAGCTTTTGTTCAAAAATACCATCATCAAAATTTGCACTTGTACGGTTGCCGTTGGCATCATATTCATATTCTTTGACAAGATTGCCCAGTGTTTCGGTAAGCGTGTTACCTAACCTATCATAAGTATATAACGTTGAGCCGTTTTCGTCAACCATTTGAGACACATTTCCGAGATAATCATACTCATAGGAAAGGGACTGAGTTGTGCCATTGGTGCCTGTTGCAGTTTTAGAGGCTAATCTGTCCAAGCCATCATAATCATATTCTGTTACAGTTCCGTTTTTGTCAACAAAGGACAAAACTATACCGCGTGAATTGTTTGTATAACTTTCGGTATAACCCATAGGGTCAGTCATAGCCGTAAGGAAGCCTTGATAGGAATATTCGTAATCGGTAACATAATGAGTATCGCGGTCAAGAGCTTCTGTAGCAGTTGCAACACCTGTTGCCATTTTTGAAATTCTGGAGCCGGAGTCATATTCGTAACGTGTATAGTAACCGCTGCCGTCATTTACTGCTGTGGGACGGTTACGGTTGTCGTAACGGGTAGAAACAGTTTTAGTTGTTGTGCCGTCGCCTGTGGTTGTTACTGTTTTTGTAAGGTTGCCGTTACGGTCATAATAATATTCAGTGATATTATCTGTATCATCATCGATGGGCGTGGTTTCACGGATAAGTTGTCCCTGAGTATTATACTCATATGTTTTGGCAACATTGCCTAAGCCATCCTTTACCTGATAGAGGTAAGAGCCGTCATAAACATTTGTTGTAGAACCAATAGGGTAGGTGTCCTTTGTGACTCTGCCGCGATAGTCGTAGATATATTTGTGAGACCTATTTCCAAGAAAGTCATACACTTCTGTAATGTTTCCGGCAACATCCGTTGTGTAGACCTGCTCAGCTTCATCTGCGCCATCGCTGATGGTGTCCTTAACTTTGTAGCCGTATTGATTTGTGTAGTTGGTGATTGTGACATTTTCCGTATCGGTCTTTTTTCTCGTGACAGAAGCTGCAAAAGTATTGGTTTCGGGTATTGTATAGGTGTAGGTGTTTTGTGCCATTATGGGACCGGAGGTGGATTCCCCTTCGCGCACGATTTCACTTTTTAAAGAGCCGTCGGAATAGTAGGTGTATCGTACAACCGAATCTACCGCTCTATTGCTGTAGAGATAGTAACCTCGCATTTGTCCGTTAACGTTGTATCTCTTTAAGTATATAGCTGAGTATGCGTTTATATCAGGGTTATAGTAATAGTAGTTGTATTCGCGACCTAAGGAGTCAAACCGGACCATGTTACGACTACCGTCTTCGTTTGTTATGTAGATGTTGTTGGAAGTGTCATTATACTGATATTTCAGTGTTGTGTTGTCGGGATTTTTTTGTGTCAGTAATCTTCCGCGATAGTCGTAAGTATAGGTTGTTGTGTTGCCTTCGCCATCAACGGTCTTTACAAGATTGCCCCATTTATCATAATAGGATGTTTTTGTTACATCTGCAGAGGGAATATCAACGCCTGAGCTGTTTGTAATGTTTTCAACATCCGGATAGGTTTCGGTGATAATTATGGAATAGTCCGGCTCGGAGCCTGAGGAATAATCACCATATTCATAGGAATATTCAACATAAACACCTTCGCCATCCATTGATGCTAGATTGCCATAGGAGTCATAGGTGTATGTAACTGTTTCTTCAACTGTGGGCGAGCTATCAGAGATGCCGTAAAGGGTGACATACTTTTTTGCTGTAATAGTGCCATCTGTAATAGTGTTTTTAATGCCACGGTATTGTGATGTATTGTATATGTTGTATTCATAAGTTTGCAAGCCGTAATCACCGTAGGCTGCCTTGTACATTAAGGTGTCATCCAGCTTGATTGTTGCGATATTGTGCGTGGCGGGATGATATGTATAGGCTTTTTCGTATGATACTGTTGAGGCGTCGGTTGATTCTTTTGTAATACATTCTTCTTTTACGCGGAAGCTTCCGCCCACGGTTGTGTAAGTATAGCTTTCGGTTGTGGTATACTCAAGATCTTCACATTCGGTTACCCTGGTTGTTACGCAACCTTCAGAATCGAATGTTTCGGTGATTGTATAGCCTGTTCTTCCGGGGAAGGTTGTTATTGTGGTCGGTGTTGCAGACTTTTCGCCGTAATCATATTCCTGCCAATTTTCTTCTGTTGTAGAATCTGCCTGAAGATCGTATCTGGAAATGCAGGCATAATCAGTCTTGCTGGATGAATTGAAATACTGTCGTCTGTCGATTTCACCGTAATCATAAATGCGTTGTGCACCTGTAGGCAGCAGGATATTATCCAACACCATTTTTGTATAGCCTACTGTCTGAGAACATAATGGTGCATTTCCTGTAAGATAGAATATTCTTGCTCCCTGAGAATGATTGTACACAATATTTTTCAGCGAATTTGTACCAACCTTATAAGATGCCGTGAATGTACAATAGTCATCTTCATAATAGTGTTCGTTGGGGTCTTCTACTTCGTTGTTGTATCTGTCAAAAGTATAAGATACTATCTGTTCTCCATTTACAGTTATTCCGCTTGTGGTCAGTGTTGCCAAGCGTCCCAATGTATCGGTAACCTTTATATATGAGTTTTTACTGTAGTCAAAGGACATAGTGTTGCCAAATCTGTCTGTCATTGTTTGGAGTTCATCTTCACAGAACGAGAATTCGACACCATCTGTACGGGTAATGGTATAGTAAAATTTTCCGTTATCTATATCGGCTTCAATAGTATACATAGCATTTGTTCCGGTATAGGGATTTTCACTGTTGGTGATTGGCCTTTTTGTATAGTAGCAAACTGCGTCCAAAACTTTATTGTTGTCGTACTTGATTCTGTAACACACACTTTCTTTCTGATACGAGTCATAGAACATACCATACATACAGTCGTAGTTACCTAAATAACTGCCTTCCCATCCAAGGACAATCGGAACGTCGTATTCCCAGCCACCTCCAAGGGATAGTACCTTTGTATAGCTTCTATCATGTATAAACACAGAGCTTGTAGGTCTTGAACTCCAGATAATATTATATTTTTTTCTTAAATCACGATAGAGGACAATATCATTTCCTGTTATATCGTCATAAACATACATAGCGGTGTCAAATGTAAGTCCAGCGTCACAAGATTGGTCAATGCCCCATTCGTAATCATCGTTTGTATCTCTGAGGTCAATAGCTTCATCTGCATATGCGGATGATACTGTTATCATTGTTGTTTCATCTTCCGCTTGCAACATATGCCAAACGGTATCAAAAGCAACAAAAATCGGTTCATCAGAACAATCTTCGCTTAAATGATACGGGAATACATATTTACAAGCTTCTGATGGGTTAGATAAATTTCTATAATCTTTTACGCTGATATATTGCGATTCTCCCCATATATCAATATCTGCTGCAGAATTGAATTTTCTTCCGACTATCAAATCAAGACCGTTCTTTCCGGGAAGGTTTAATTCTTCCGAATAGTAAGAAACGCCTCCGGTATACGTATCAATTCTTTCTTCACCTGCATCGGTAATGCTTGTTGGTGCTTTTTGCTCGGTACTCATCATTCTGTCTAATGCATCGTACTTGAGGTAAATATCAATATTATCCAGAGTGCTTGCCTGCGAAGCAAATCCAAAGCTTAACAATATAGTAAGTGAAAAAAATACAGTTAATAAAACTTTTTTCATTTATTCCACCTCCGGCTCTTCAATGGGGATAAGGTATTCTTCACGCTCTTCGTCTACACTAAATACCTGTGTTTTACCAT
This sequence comes from Clostridia bacterium, assembly GCA_017440585.1. Lineage (GTDB taxonomy): Bacteria > Bacillota > Clostridia > UMGS1883 > UMGS1883 > RGIG1927. Next base: position 7,399 of record JAFSGW010000014.1, read on the forward strand.
TTGCATATTTTACTGTGCGTCTTTCGCTTGCCTCATCGGCTATAGGTGCAACATCATATTCAACCATCAATCTGTCTTTTTCAAGTATTCTTGAACTCTCCGCAGAACGTGCTTCTTCGTTAAGTTCCACACGATCTCCCTGCACATCTGTTATCTCGGCAAAATCTTTTCGCTGTCTTACGGAAATATTTCTGAAGCCCATTATTTCAGCCATCGTCATTTCAGGTGCATTAATAACTACCTCGGGAGTTTTAGACAAACTGCTTGCGGTAATTTCATTCCAAGATTCGCCGGAAAGCCTTTCAGAGAGCATCTGTTTTGTTGATTTTGCTCCTGCAAAGCTTAATTCATACACACCGACAATTTCTTCAACAGTTATTCCATTTTCAACATAGTATGCAACATCTTCTACCGAAAGAATATCGTCTGTCCTGTCAAAGAATTTATCGTATGCTTCATATATCCAGTTTTCTTCGTCGCAGTTTTCTATTCCGGCATCATATATGCCTGCTATTGATTCTATGTCGCAATCTGTCCAACGGATAAATTCGTACACTGCAAGAACTTTTTCCATGTCATATCCTTCTTCGAAAAGATTTTTGACATAGCGGAGTTCTGTTGGACTCATACTGTAGTTTACAGCTGTTGCAATAAAATCATTCTTTAGATGCATTTCGTCAACTAACTCGAAATCGTTTTCTTCAATCATCATGCAGACATCTGCAAATGTGTTTTCTACACTTTCCATAGAAAACACTTCCTGAACCACTTCTTCCAACTCAACTTGAATTTCTGTCATGATTTCTTCGGGAATAAGGGGCTCAAATTCAAAACCGAAGTCAAAATCAATTTCTGTTTCAAATTCTGTTACGTCTGTGTAATCTTCAAAAAATAATTTTTGTGCATTTTCGCTACAAAGTGCTGTAATACCAGTGATCAAAATCATAATACAGCACAATGTGACTATTCTTTTCTTTTTCATGGTTTGTCCTCCTTTGTAAGTTTAAAATAGGATTTTAGCTTCGGGCAAGGTATTTCCTGCCCGAAGCTTTTGTGGAATATTAATATTCCAAATTGGGGCTAAGGTCATACAATGACTCAACTCTGTTGCCGTCGGCATCGTACACGATGTACACATTCATTAAGCGGTATGTGTGACCTTTTTCGACCTGGTATGTTTCGTCGAGAACAACCGAGTATGCATCGGTGCCCGTCCAGGACTGAACAGTTCTCCACATGCTGCCTTTTTGCTGAAGCTGCATAATGAGCTGAACTGTGTAGCCTGCACGAACGGATACATCGCCATGACAACTTGCAATTCCTGTTGAATTGATATTGAAACTACATGTAGAGTCAATAACAGCGATGTTATAAGGTGAGACATCGGATTCTTCGGCAGAGATACACAATGATGAAAAGGCAAGACAGATGCAAAGGAAAACTGCTGATAATGCTTTAATTTTTGACATAAAAACACCTCCTTTCGAACGTTGCTATATATATAACGAACGAAAGGAGGAAAACCGGACAAAAATTTTTAAAAATCTTTATTTTTTTTACAACCTTTTGCAATTTTTTCAATTTCTTCACGGGAAAGGTTGCCTGCAACATGGAAGGCTTTTTCGTTATCGCTCCAGAGGACCTGGTTAAGGTCAGCCTTATATATGCCTATGGCATCGTAGCCCTGAATGGTGATTCGTTCTACGGTGGCATTTTCCGTATCGGTATTGAATTGCATGTTTAAATCTCGTATTTTTATTTGCAAATATAAATCATCCTTGGCAAAATGAAGTATAAAGACCTTTTCGGAGACGATTTCTTTTACAAGCTTAAAGCCCTGAGGAAGGTAGGCAAGGGAAATGTGTTCATCGTTATAGCCTGAGGGGGAGTCGAGGAAGAAAAAGTCACTGTTGGGGGCGTTTTCTTCATAATCAATTCGGATGAATTTTGAACGCCAGGCATCCACGCTGACTATTGAAATGGCGGCGGCAATGAAAACAACAAGGCAGATGCAGGCGGCACGCTTGCCGTACTTAACAGCTTTATTGATAAAGCTGTCACGGCGGAGCTTTGAGAAAAGCTTTTTCATCTGCTCCTCGTGACGTGGGGAGAAGGTTATCTCCTCAGAGGGAGGAAGAGGCGTTGTGTCGTTTTCTATGATTTGGTTAAGAGCATCATCAATCATTAAATCGAGAGCTTTTTCAAAGGTGTTGTCAGTCATCGTGCTTCCTCCTTTGCAAGTTTATTTCTGATTTCGGCTTTTGCACGTTGCAGTCTTTTGGTGACTGCATCGGGCGATATGCCTAAAAGGTGAGAGATGTCACTTGTTTTAAGGTTATATTGCCTGCTTAAAATTATAACATCTTTATATATGGGGTCCATGTTGGCGATGATATTCATTATTGTGCCGACACTTTCACGGTCAAGGATTATATCCTCGGGGGATTGGGGCAAGGGAGAAATAACAGCTGAGTTTATAAGCTGTGTTTCACGCTTGTTTCTGCGGTAAATATCTATTGCCGCATTACGGCAGATTATTTTAAGAAAGCTCCATGTTTCGGGGCAATCGATTGCAGCGATACCGTCCGTGTGATTAAGAATGCGAAGGAAGGATTCGCTTACGGCATCCTCGGCAAGAGTTTTATCCTGCAGGATTTCAAAGGCTTCCAGAAACAGGGGAATGCGATATATGTAATAAAGCTTTTCAACTTTTTTATGCAAATAAACCAACCTCCTTACGGTGAATAATATACAAACAATGCTGTCAAAATTACAAAAGCTTTCCGATAATGTTCGGAATATAGAACCTGCGGCAGGCTTCTTCGTTGGGATGAGAGCCGTTTTCACCCATGATATACTTTTTCATCTGCAAATTGTCCCGTGTGTCGAGGGGAGTGAGGGTGAAAATGTCGGCAACATCGACAGACCAATTCCGGCATATTGATACCGCCAGATTATGGAGAGTTTTTTGAACTGTCCAGTCACGGGCACCGTTTTTATGGACGGTGACATACAGAATTTTTGCATTATGCCATTTCTGCCTCATGGTGTATATGATTTCCTCAAAAGCACCCGAGAAGGTCCCGTTGTCGAAAACCGATGCAGTACAGCCTTTGGGAGAGCCGAGCTTTTGAAGCACCACATCATAGGCATCGTTTGTATAGCCGTTAAAGATTACTATGTCGGGCTCGGAGGCGGGGGCATTTTTAACCTGGGTAATGATGTCGTTTCCGCTTTGGGGAATAACTGTTGCACCGTTTCGGGCACACATTGTAAGAGCGATGCCGTACTCATCGGCTATCAGCTGCATAAAGGATTTTTGGGGAGCAGTGTGCCCGTAAACAATGCTGTCACCAAAGGCATATACTTGCATATGTAATCACTCCTTATTCATAGCGGGAAAGGTTTTCAAATGCCTTTACGGCATCGTTTTCGTTTATCTCCTCACATACGAGGGGGATGTTTTTACCAAGTGCCTTCAAGCGGTCGAAGATGAGCTTATAATTGAGCATGCCTTCACCGGGAAGGGCGGATTTTACAGTGCCGTTTTCAACAACAAAATCCTTTATGTGGATAATGGCAATTTTTTCGCCTAAAAGGTCGAAGGCTGTATTTATCATTTCATCCTGTGCGGTATAGTTATTGATGGTTATATAGTTGCAGGGGTCAAAAATGACCTTTACGTTATCGCTGTTAAGGTCACTGACAAGGCGGTGGAGCTTAGTTGGAGTATTTATAACATGGAAATGCACGCCCTCGATACCGATGGTGACGTTATGCTTTTCTGCCTCTTTTGTAAGCTCCTTAATGCTGCAAAGAAGGCGTGAATATGCCTCTTCCGTGTCATTTTCTCCTTCCTTATAGGTGCAGGTTTCCGTACCTACAAGGATGGGGTTAAGAACGGTTGCATAACGGATTTTTTCTTTAAACCTTGCTATATCATAGCTTAAAGCTTCGCTGTCAGCATTTGATGGGTTAATGTAGCTGCCAAGCACCGCTATTTTTGTATCGCCCAGCATTTGTTTTATTTCGTTGGCATATTCTTCGGAGAATTTGCCGTATTCAAAGCCTTCAACGCTGCGCTCGCACACAAGCTGGATATAATCTATGCCAACCTCGTTGCATCTTTCCGAGATGGCAGTTAAACCTGTTTTTTGAACATCGTGTCCGCGTATACCTTTTTTCATAAAAATCACCTCTGCGTGTTATTACGTAAATTATATGATGAATATGGACAAATGTCAAATAGAACAGCTGAAAATGGCGAGGTGAAAAAGGATGCAGAACGGACAAAAATAATCCGAAGACGTACATGGGTACTTCGAGAGGTTATTTTTGTCCGTAGCATAAAGGCGTATAATAAAAACAAACCACTTCACAGAGAAGTGGTTTGTACTTTGAAAAAACTGATTAAAAATTTGCCTTTATGCGGTGTGCGCATTTTGCATCCGCCATTTTTTAGTTTTCAAGGAGCTTTTCCTTATCATTCCAGCTGTAGAGCTTACGGATTTCTTCGCCTACAACCTCAGCGGGATGTTCACTAGCTAACTTTCTCATAGCCTTGAAGTGAGCCTGACCGCCTGCGGGGGACATGTCGAGCAAGAAGTCCTTTGCGAAAGTACCGTCCTGAATGTCGGAAAGAACCTTCTTCATAGCCTTCTTTGTTTCTTCCGTGATAACCTTGGGACCTGTGATATAGTCGCCGTATTCAGCAGTGTTGGAGATGGAGTATCTCATACCTGCGAAACCGCTCTGATAGATAAGGTCAACGATTAACTTCATTTCGTGAACACATTCGAAGTAAGCGTTTCTGGGGTCGTAGCCAGCTTCAACAAGTGTTTCAAAGCCTGCCTGCATAAGTGCACAAACACCACCGCAGAGAACTGCCTGTTCACCGAAAAGGTCTGTTTCTGTTTCTGTTCTGAAGTCTGTTTCAAGAACGCCTGCTCTTGCACCGCCGATACCTGCAGCATAAGCAAGTGCGATGTCCATAGCGTTGCCTGTAGCATCCTGATGAACTGCAACAAGGCAGGGAACACCCTTACCTTCCTGATATTCACTTCTTACTGTGTGACCGGGGCCCTTGGGTGCAATCATAACAACGTTAACGTCTGCGGGGGGAACGATCTGACCGAAGTGAATGTTGAAGCCGTGAGCGAATGCAAGTGTCATACCTTCACGGAGGTTGGGAGCAATGTCGTTACGGTACATATTAGCCTGAAGCTCGTCGTTGATAAGAATCATTACCATATCAGCATTCTTAACTGCTTCAGCTGTGTTCATAACACGAAGGCCAGCCTTTTCAGCCTTTGCCTTGCTCTTAGAGCCTTCGTAAAGACCTACGATAACGTCAACGCCACTGTCGTGGAGGTTTAACGCGTGAGCATGACCCTGAGAGCCATAGCCGATAACTGCTACTGTTTTGCCCTTGAGTAAATCAAGGTTACAATCCTTTTCATAATACATGTTTCTTGCCATTGGGAAAACATCTCCTTAATATAAATAAAAATTAATTTAAATCAAACTCAGTCTCTGTTTTTGAGACATTCCTTGCCTCTGCCAATCGCCGTGAGACCGGTACGGGTGAGCTCTAAAATTTCATACTGACGAAGGAAGTCAATAAAAGCATCAATTTTGGAGGATTCGCCTGTGAGCTGTACCGTGATGGATTCAACACCCAAGTCTACAATTTTGCCACGGAAAATGTCAACAGAGGTCATGATGTTTGCAATAGAGTCACGGGGGACTGCAATTTTTACAAGCATCATTTCACGCATAACGGAATTGCCTTTTTCCATAACACAGATTTTCTTAACGTCGTGAAGCTTACTAAACTGCTTTACAATCTGTTCCTTTGTGGCTTCGTCGCAGGTTGCGGAAACCGTAACACGGGAAAACTTAGGGTCTTCCGTTACGCCAACTGTCAAGGAATCAATATTGAAGCCACGGCGGGCAAAGAGGGAGGATACACGGGTAAGTACACCTGCATGGTTTGTTACCAGCGCACTGATTACGAATGATTCTTTCATGATTATTCAGCCTCCTTCTTCATAATGATATCGGATATGGAGCCGTTTGCAGGAATCATGGGAAGAACGAATTCATCAGAGTCGATACGGCAGTCGATAAGGGAGAAGCCCTCAGAAGAGAATGCCTTTTCGCATGCTTCCTTTAATTTTTCGGGGGTTGTGGCAACGAAGCCTTCGCCACCCATAGCCTCTGCAAGCATTTTGTAGTTTGTTTTTCTGTCAAGAGTTGTCTGTGAATAGTGCTTCTGATAGAAAACTGTCTGCCACTGACGAACCATGCCCAGTACGTTATTATTCATAAGAATAACCTTTACGGGGAGGTTGTAGCGTGCACAGGTTGCAAGCTCGTTAAGATTCATATGGAAGCTACCGTCGCCTGTAACCATAACTGTCATTTCCTTGTTGTTTGCAATACAAGCACCGATTGCGGCACCTAAGCCGAAGCCCATTGTACCCAAGCCACCTGAGGTGATAAGCTTTCTGGGCTTCATAAAGTCATAAAACTGTGTAACCCACATCTGATGCTGACCAACGTCTGTTGCAACTGCTGTGGAGTCCTTGGCAAAGCCGCGTACAGTTTCTAAAATAACCTTGGGGTTCATTACATTGGGCTGAACAATACGGGAGTATTCAAGGTCCTTATATTCCTGAACCTCTGTTGCCCATTCCTTATGAGTAAGTGTGCCTGCTTTTTCACTGATTGCTGTAAGAATGGGAGAGAGGGCACCTACGATGCCAACGTTGCAGGGGATGTTCTTATTGATTTCTGCCTCATCGATATCGATATGAATAATCTTTGCGTTGGGGCAGAACTTAACCTTGTTGCCTGTGGCACGGTCAGAAAAACGTGTGCCCACTGCAATGATAAGGTCTGCAGAATACATGGATTTTGTTGCCGCAAACCTGCCGTGCATACCAACCATGCCCAAAAAGCTCTTGTGGTTACGGGGCACTGCGGAAATACCCATCATGCTTGTGCCGATGGGAGCATCGATTGTTTCGGCAAGCTTCAAAAGAAGGTCACTTGTGTCGGATAATACAACACCGCCGCCTGCGAAGATAAAGGGCTTTTTGGAAGCCTTTATGAGCTTTACCGCTTCATCGATAGCATCTTCATCGTGCTCGGGAGCAGGAAGAAGAGAAACGGGAGATGCGGGAGTGTATTCGCACACATCGTTCTGTATATTCTTGGGAATATCGATAAGAACGGGACCGGGACGACCCGACAAGGCAAGGGTAAACGCCTCGCGGATTGTATCTGCCAGCTCGTTAACATCTTTTACAATGTAGTTATGCTTTGTGATGGGCATTGTAACACCTGTAATGTCAACCTCCTGGAAGGAGTCCTTACCAAGAAGGCTCATGCCAACGTTACCTGTGATTGCAACCATGGGGGTTGAATCAAGAAAGGCTGTGGCAATACCTGTTACAAGGTTTGTTGCACCGGGGCCGCTTGTTGCGATAACTACGCCAACCTTACCCGATGCACGTGCAAAGCCGTCTGCGGCATGAGAGGCACCCTGCTCGTGGCTTGTTATGTAATGAGTGATTTTGTCACTACGCTGATAAAGCGCCTCGTAAATGTCAAGTACAGCACCGCCGGGATAGCCGAAAACGGTATCGACACCCTGCTCTATCAAGGTTTCAACTAAAATTTCGGAACCTTTAAGCTGCATATAAAACACCTCCGTTATGGAAAAATAAAAGCCCTGCAGTACATCCTGCAAGGCTTGATAATCATTAGCGGGAAATGATATACGATAATCCTGCACGATGCACATTAAAAGAAACGCCGACTGCTAGCTGGAGCACGACGAGACCTATAATGACATAGAACATAGAAATCATTAATACTTACCCCTTTTGTTGATTTGTGGTTTAGTTTAGCACTATTTGAGTGTTTTGTCAACCTAAAAATCATAAATAAGTGCATTTTTCGCTAAAGTGGAGTGAATAAATAGCTTGATAAACGGCACTTTTTATTTTATAATATAATGTAATGACGTAAAAACCCAACGGGGACAGTCCCCCTTTGGTAAATCGGGAGACGATTTACCAAAGAAAGTATGCGGACTTTTGTTGGGACAGTCCCCATTGGGGTAATTTTTTGGAAGAGGTAGGCTTATGGCTAAAAGGAATAAAATGAATTACATACCCTATGCCGATATTGCACGTATTATGGCGGCATTTGCCGTTGTGCTGTTGCATGTGGCAGGGGCAAGGCTTATAAGAGAGGATATAGGAAGCCTGAATTTTGTGTGGGCTGCCGTATATGACTGTGCAATGAGGTGGTCGGTTCCCCTTTTTATAATGCTTAGCGGTATGCTCTTTTTAAATAAAGCAAAAAAGCTCAGCATTAAAACCCTTTACGGGAAAAACGCACTGAGACTTGTAACGGCATTTTTGTTCTGGTCGTATGTGTATAACCTTTACAATTTCTATGCTCAGTACAGAAATGTGGGCAAGGCGGCATTAGAGGCACTGAAAAACGTTCATAACGGGGCTATGCATCTGTGGTTCATATTTGTAATACTGGGGCTTTACTTTGTGCTTCCCTTTGTGAAGAAAATGTGCGAGGGGTTAACAAAGGGGGAAGCGGAAGGCTTTGTGCTTATGAGCATGGCTGTGACCTTTTTACCTAAAACCCTTACCTCCTTTAAGGTGTTTGAGCCTTTAGTGGCATATATCGGAAAATTTGAGGTTTGCTATGCGGCAGGCTATGTGGGCATGTTTGTGGCAGGCTGGTATGTAGCAACCTTTGAAAGAAGCAAAAAAGAGATAATGATAAGCTATCTTCTCGGTATAGTAAGCTTTTTATATATGCTCGTGACAACGGTGTATTTTTCTATAGAAAGAGGCGTTATTGCCGATGAATTCATGAGCTTTAAGAGCATAACAGCGTTTTTAATGGCATGTGCCGTGCTTGTGTGGTGTAAAAGTAAATTCGAAAAGAAGCCCTTTACGAGAAAAATGAGGTCAAATTTAGCATTTTATTCAAAGTATACCTTTGGCATTTATCTGATACACGAGCTGTTTTTAAACATTTCGACAGCGAAGGGATGGTTTGTGTTGCCTTCAATGCCTTTTATAGGCATAGTTATTGAGGCGTGCATTATATTTGGTGTGAGCCTTGTTGTGACGGGCATTATTACGGCATTGCCCTTTGGCAAGTACATTTCGTAAGCGGAGAGTAGTATGAGACCTGTATATGAAGCATTGACAGATGAAAAATTTAAAAAGCAGCTGCAGTTTCACATGCCCGGGCACCTTAGGGGAAGGGGCTTTGAAGGCTTTGATATTAACCCTTCCATGGATGTGACGGAGCTTTATGAAACCGATGATTTGCATAACCCTGAGGGGGTTATAAAAAAGTCACTTGATAACGCGGCGAGAGTTTTTGGAGCAGACAAGGCGTATTACCTTGTTAACGGCTCCACCTCCGGCGTGCTCGGGATGGTTTTAGGCTTTGTTAAAGAGGGGGAGAAGATAATATGTGACCGCTTCTGTCACAAGAGCTTTGTTTCGGCACTTGCTCTTTCAGGGGCTGTGCCTGTGTGGGTGAAGCCCGAGCTTTCTCATGACGGCACAATGTGGACAGGCTTTAAGGCAGAGGATATTGAAAAAGCCATGGATGAAAACCCCGATGCGAAGGCTTTATATATTACAGCACCCAATTATTTTGGTATGATGGGTGACGTTGAAGCAATTGCCCGTATGGCACATGAGAGGGGAATGAAGCTTCTTGTGGACGGAGCACACGGTGCTCATTACGGCATGAGCGACAAGCTGCCGCCGAGCCTTATAAGCCTTGGTGCCGATGCGGTGTGCATGAGCTTACATAAAACCCTGCCGAGCCTTACACAGACTGCTATACTTTTAACCCGTGGTGAACATAAAAGCCTTGAGACGGCACTTAAGATGGTGCAGACCTCATCGCCCAGCTATATATTTACCGCAAGCTGTGAATATGGGGTTGAGTTTTACGAAAAGTGCCCCCGTGAAAAGTGGGAGGAGCTTTATTCTTTAGTAGAAAAATACTTCCCCGAACAGATAAAAGAAAAGGGCTGTAAATACAAAGATTTTTCAAGGCTTAACATAAGGCTTAAGGGCAATGGCTATAAAGTGCAGGAAATCCTCCGTGAAAAGTATAATATTGCACTTGAATGTGCATATGGTGGCGGTGTTATTGCCATACTTACGCCCTTTCACACCGAGGAGGACATAAAAAGGCTTAAGGAAGCAATTGTTGAGGCAGATACAGAGGACGGGGAGGATTTGAGAATTATTCCCTTTGAAGCTAAAATGGTGAAAACGCCCCGTGAAGCCTTTTTTGCAGAAAAAAAGAGCGTTCCCTTAAAGGAAGCGGTGGGGAAAATTTCCAAAGATGGTATTATGGTATATCCTCCGGGAGTCTACCAGATTCTGCCCGGTGAAATCATAACCGAAGAAGCGGCAGAGAGGATTGAGGAGCTTATAAAAAAAGGGGCAGAGGTGCCCGGTGTAAGTGAGTCAAATTGCTTGATTTTTGAATAAAAACATGATACAATATTAAGAACGTGTATAATAGGGAAGGAATTTTACTGTGGCAGAGTTTTTTATAGAGGGGCAGAAGGCCCTTGACATGCTCAGGCGTGACGTAAAAATGAATACTGTCCGTCAGGGGTATATTTTCGAGGGCAGTGACGGGATTGGCAAAAAAACCGTTGCAAGGCACTTTGCACAGATGATTTTCTGTACAGAGGAAAACAAGCCCTGCGGAAAATGCCATGGCTGCAGTATGTTCAATGCAGGCAGTCATCCCGACTTTTTTGTGCTGGAGGAGTCGCCCGTTAAGATTGACTCTGTAAGAAGGATGAACGACGAGCTTTTCGTGAAGCCGCTTATTTCAGACAGAAAGGTTTTTATTGTTGAGCATGCAGATGAAATGAATAATGAAAGCCAGAATGCCTTTTTAAAGTCCTTTGAGGAGCCGCCTTATTATGCGGTGATTATACTTGTTACATCGAGTGCACACAAGCTTTTGCCTACTATAGTGTCGAGAGGTGCAAGGGTTTCCTTTTCGCCCTTTTCACAAAGTGAAATTGAAGGCTTTGTTACAAAAAAGTATTCCCTTACGGGGGCGAGGGCAAGCTTTGTTGCCCGATACAGTGCAGGCATTGTGGGCAGAAGCGTGGAGATTTGCGAAAACGAGGAAATACTGGGAAAGCGTGACGGCATAATCGCTGCCTTAAAGGATTTGTCCCACGAAAAGATAACTATACTTAAGGTTATAAACGCTATGGGAGCAACCGGTCGTGATACGCCCTATGATGCGGACTTTTACTTTGATGTGTTTACCTCATTTTTCCGCGATGTGGCGGCGGTAAAAAGTGGCGGAGCCATTATAAATACGGACTACAAAGATGTTATAGAAGGCTTTGCGAGGAATATACGTGCATCCTCTGCCAGAAGGGTTATTGACATTGCATCCCGTGTTAAGATGGAGCTTTCGTCGAACCTTAAGGCAAAGATGAAATATGATTTATGGATAACAAATATGCTTATAAAGTGCTGGGAGGAAATATATGGTACAGGTAATAGGAGTTAAATTTAAAAGAGTGGGCAAGACCTACTACTTTTCACCTAACGGAACAAACCCCAAGGTGGGCGATGACGTTATTGTAGAAACTGCAAGAGGCGTTGAATACGGCAGAGTGGCAATGGCTGTGAAGGAGGTTTCCGACGAGGAGATTGTTGCACCCTTAAAGCCCATTATCCGTGTGGCAACACCCGAGGATGCAGTTACACTTGAAGAAAATAAGAAAAAGCAGGTTGATGCTTTCAAGATATGCGAGGAAAAGATTGCGAAGCATAACCTTGATATGAAGCTTGTTGACGTTGAGTATACCTTTGATTGCAATAAGATTCTTTTCTACTTCACAAGCGACAAGAGAGTTGACTTCCGTGAACTGGTAAAGGATCTGGCAAGCGTTTTCAGAACACGTATTGAGCTCAGGCAGATTGGTGTTCGTGACGAAGCAAAGATGCTTGGCGGTTTAGGCGTTTGCGGAAGAAACCTTTGCTGTGTGCAGTACCTTGATGACTTCCAGCCTGTTAGTATTAAAATGGCGAAGGAGCAGGGGCTCAGCTTAAACCCCACAAAAATTTCCGGTAACTGCGGCAGACTTATGTGCTGTTTAAAGTATGAGCAGGATTGCTACGAGGAGCTTTTGAAGGTTACACCCAGAGTGGGTGCCTTTGTTTCCACGCCCAAGGGTAAGGGTAATGTTGTTTCTGTTTCCCTTTTAAAAGAAAAGGTAAAGGTGCTCTTGAACGGTGAAGAAACAGACATTACTGAATTTGACGTAAATGAAATCAAGATTATCCGTGACGGAAAGAAAACCCGCGACGAAGAGGAATACTCTGAAAGCGAGCTTAAGGCTATTCAGGATTAACGGGGGATTAGTGTGAAAATTGTATTGCTTGATGCCACAACTCTCGGCGACGATATTTCGCTTGATGCGATAAAAAGACTTGGCGAGTGCGTGATTTACGATAATATTGATAATAAGGATATAGCGGATGCACTTTATGATTGTGACGTGTGCATTACAAATAAAAAGCTTTTAGGTGAGCACAACCTTAAAGAGTGCCATAACCTTAAACTTATCTGCCTTACTGCCACAGGCTACAACAATATTGATGTGGAATACTGCAAAAAGCGGGGCATTAAGGTTAGAAATGTGCCCGGCTATTGCAAGGAGAGTGTGTGTCAGCATACCTTTGCACTTTTGCTTTCGCTTATGGAGTCCATCAATTATTATGACGGCTTTGTTAAAGACGGAAGCTATACAAAAAGCGGTGTTGCAAACCACCTTGCTGTACCCTTTGATGAAATTTCGGGCAAGGTATGGGGCATTATAGGCATGGGCGGTATAGGCCGTGAGGTTGGCAAGGTAGCAACAGCCTTCGGTGCAAGTGTTATTTATGCTCCCGTATCGGGAAAAAGCCGTAAGGAAGAATATGAGGAAGTTACAATTGACGAGCTTTTTAAGATGAGCGATATAATTTCCATCCATTCGCCCCTTAACGAAAAAACAGAAAATTTAGTTAATATGGAAAAGCTTGCACTTATGAAAAAAAGTGCTGTTATAATAAACGTGGGCAGAGGCGCAATTGTTAATTCCCGTGATTTGGTTGAGGCTGTTGACACCGGTCTGATACGTGGTGCAGGCATTGACGTTTACCCCACGGAGCCACCCGGTGAGGATGACCCCTTTATGAAAATAAAGCACCCCGAAAGGTTTGTGCTTACACCTCATATTGCATGGGCATCCGTTACTGCGAGACAACGCTGTGTTGACGTGGTGGCTGAAAATATTGTTGCTTTATGTGAAAAAAGAGGATGTAATGACGTATGGTAAAGGGTGTTATTTTTGACCTTGACGGCACCTTGATTGATACAATCGAAGGGCTTGCCAATTCGGTAAA
>JAFSGW010000015.1 GCA_017440585.1 Clostridia bacterium
CATCGCAATATCTCTGTCCTTGGGAGCGATGTCGTTAACGAGACGATCGCCGATGTAAAGTTCACCTTCAGTGATTTCTTCCAAACCTGCAATCATACGGAGAGTTGTGGACTTACCGCAACCGGAAGGACCAACCATGATTATGAATTCCTTATCCTTGATTTCAAGGTTGAAATCGTGAACGGCTGTAACACCGCCGGGATATCTCTTGTAAATGTGCTTAAGTGATAAACTTGCCATGAGTAATTACCTCCTAAATTTAAAGCAGCACAGAGCTGCTATATCTTATAATGGTAGTATAGCACAAAGAAAACTTTTTGCCAATGCACCAAATAACCAAAAAACAAATTTTATATTTGGTACTATTGTATAGAAAAAATTTCTTGACAATCGGGCTAATATGAGCCGCCTATGATTTTAACTTCGTCCTCTGTTAAATGGCGGTATTCCCCTAAGGAAAGGCTGGGGTCAAGAGGAAGAGAGGCGAAGGAAATACGCTTAAGGTAAACTACTTTATTCCCCACGGCTTCAAACATTTTCTTAACCTGATGAAACTTTCCTTCCACAATTGTTATAACACACTCCCTGTCACTTTCCTGCACTATTTTTGCAGGCTTTGTAACGTAACCGCCTATGTCAACCCCCTCTTCGATGGTGGCGATGTCATTTTCCGAAAGGGGCTTTTCAAGGCGTGCAAAATATTCCTTCCCCACCTTTTTTGAAGGGGATAAAAGGTTGTGGGCAGTTTGTCCGTCATTTGTTAAAAGCAAAAAGCCCTCTGTGTCAATATCGAGCCTGCCTGCAGGGAAAAGGTCGTAACGGGAAAAGTTTTCGGGCAATAAATCCAGAACGGTTTTCTGCCGATGGTCGTCTGTGGCGGAAATGTAGCCTTGGGGCTTATTCATCATAAGGTAGATGAACTTTTTATATTCAGCCCTTTTGCCTTCAACAACAAGCTCGTCCGTTTCGTTTGCATTAAAGCCTGCATCCTTTATTATTTCCCCGTTTACCTCAACGAGCCCTTTTTTTATTAAATTTTTAGAATCTTTTCTTGTGATGCCCATTGCGTCGGACACGAATTTGTCAAGTCGCATGGTAAAACCTCCGATTTATAATGAAATGCCTACGGCATGAAATGTGCCGCAGGCACATGAAATAAAGCCTTACGGCTTCATGAAATGCACAGCGTGCATTATGGTAGATTTGCAACGCAAATCCTTTGATCAATAATTAAAACGAAAAAGCAGTGCTTTTTCTACCTTAATGAGCTGAAGGCTCATATCATGTCGCGTAGCGATATATCATTTACATTAATGGAACCATAAAGCCGTCTAAGCTTACACTTGATATGTCACCGCCGATTATTTCGCCTTTATAAACAATAATGTTGGCATTGCACCTTCCGAAGGGGTGGTTATGTAGCTCATAGGTATACATAATACATTTTTTGCCCCTGTACAAGGAAAGGTTATAGCCTGCCTCTTTCTGGATGCGGTTATAGTTATTATACACCATATCGAACTCATTTGGAAGAGTTATTGTTTTTTTAGTGTAATTTTCTGAAAATTGGTACCCAAGAGAGGAAAGAAGGGCAGAAGGGTCGGGCACCTGAAAGGCGGAAAGTATTAAAATCAGGGAAAGAGTAATTAATAATATAAATTTTTTCATATTAAAACATATGCGAGGAGAAAACAAAAAATCCTCAACTTTCGTTGAAGATTTTTTCGTTGTAGTATTCGTTGACTCTTTTTATAAACATTTGTCTTATTTCAGGGGAATGTATGTTTAATATAAATTCTTTCACCAACGGCTTTTCATTAAATTCGGAAAAGGCTGCCTCGCAGTGAAAAAAAGCGTACGTTTGTTTCCTGAAATCCGCATGGTCGCTTATAAGGTATGCTTCTGCAAATTCGGTTAAGCCTACTGCCTTTAAAAAACGTATATTTGTTATGTAGTCGCTATAGGGAATTTGACCTTTGCGGAAAACTGTTTGAATTAAGGAATAAGGAGCAAGGGACATAAACATGTCCGCTTCCTGTTTGAATTGAAAATTTTCATCATTGAAAGACATAAAGTATCCTCCCAATTAAAAAGTGCGCAGCCGTAGCTACGCACGAAAAATGCATAACTCTGCTGACGCGACTCAACTGAATTTTACTTATCCAAGCAAGCAAAATAGAGCATGCATTTTTACCAAAAGTAAAAGTGCCCGCTTGGATAAAAAGATATTCAATTGAGTCGCAGGTACATTATACCACCGAACAGTCGGGTTTACAAGAATAATTTTGCATATTTCCCGGTGTGATGTAAAATGCTGTTGGAATAAATGGGCGAGGAGAAAGCGTTCGTAATTGTCCGAAAACACCCGAAGGTGTACTTTGTGTACTCCGAGTGGTGGTTTCGGGCAATAGCACAAACAAGCAAAAATAAAACAAGCTACTCTTTGAGTAGCTTGCTCATTAACAAAAGTTTGTGCGGTACGGGCGTTTTATCCCGTCCATTTTAGTCAGCGCTGTAGGGGATGAGTGCAATATGTCTTGCTCTCTTGATAGCTGTTGTGAGCTGTCTCTGGTGCTTAGCGCATGTGCCTGTGATTCTTCTGGGAAGAATCTTTGCTCTTTCGGATACGAAACGACGAAGCTTAGCAACGTCCTTGTAATCGATATGTTCAACCTTATCAGCACAGAACTGGCAAACCTTC
>JAFSGW010000016.1 GCA_017440585.1 Clostridia bacterium
AATCATTGTGAAACTCTTTAAACAATTCTATTGCTACATCTATATCTTCGTTTAACATCGAAAATATAAAATTAACATCTGTAAGACTTGAAGTAGGATTTGTATAATCGCCATAGCTACTCCACGAGTAATCTTCAAGTTGTTCTACCATTCCTGCCTTCAAAGGGTTGTGATGAATGTATCTGACTAATTGAAGGTAATACGTATCGTCCTCTATGGGTTCGCTTTTGTAACGATTGCCGATTAAGCTTCCGCTTCTTTCATACATTCAAATAAGTTTTGTCTGTTTATTCCTCTGAATATTATATGATACATACCTGTTTGGCTTAATATTCTTGCGGGTCTACTCATAAACAACACTCCTCAAGAGATATTTTAGCATATAATAAAGGATTAAGCAAGAAGAATGTGCAAAAACAGGCACGTCCCCAATTGCACAAGAAGAATGTGCAAAAACAGGCACGTCCCCAATTGCACACGCGTCCCCAATTGCACACTTGTGTTCTTTTAATTATTCAAATTTGTTTTTTATTGGTGGTGCAATTTCCCAATTAATTAGACGCAATTTGTATTTTTCCCACATTTCATTCGAAGAAATTATATAGCGTCCTATAGTTCGATCTTCAAAGTTTTTTGTATAAAGTGCATCAGGAAATAGTTCCCGAACATCTGCGTTGATAGTGGGTTCGCCCATATATGCCCCAGCAGGGAAGGAACGAAGGTCTAAATAAAATATTTCTATACCGTCCATTGTATTAAACAATGTAATTCTTGTATTTCCGCTTTTTAGCCTACTTTTCCATTTCCGATATTTTTCTCCTGTTCCTTCATTAAACTCTTGTCCATCATATTCGCAAATTATACTGTCCGCTATTATATACTCTTTGCCTTCTACTTCATATACTAGTTGAATAGGAAACTCTTTATACCGAATAATAGGTTCTGGCTGTTGGGGAACAAATAAATATACACTTCCTGCCATTACAAACCATAATATTATCCATGATGCGAATGAACCTATCAGTCCTAATATAAAAAATTTTATAATAGGGTTAATTTTGCTTATCATTATTATCCCTCCTAATTATACCATCTATTTATTCCATACTTTACAGCATTCATAGAGTGGTTTTGTAAAGGATCAATTGAGTAGAATGGTAATGGTTTAGATTTGTAAGTGATTCCATAATGCACAAAAAAATTAAAGGTACCAACTGGGGACGTACACGAAATGGTACTATTTTAAGCTTGGCCCCTTAAAATGATGCCAAAAAATGTACCTCCCCAAATGGCTCCTATTTGTTCGGTGAAATTGTCGCAAGCGACAGTGAAATCGCTTCGCGGTGAAATTTTGCACTGCGTGCAAAGTGAAATTCGCTCAGAAGAGCGAGTTGTGGAAAAAACTTCGCTAAAGCGGAGTTTTATTGGTTTTTGAAGAAGTCTTCAAGGATGCTTATAACGATGTTGTTAAAGCTTGTGTTGTGCTCTTTGGCAAGCTTTTCGATTTTTTCTACGAGCTCATCTTTTATGTATAATGTTTTGTAACCTGCCCGGACCTTCTGCTTTGTAGGCTTGGGAGTAAATGCCAAAATAACCACCCCGTCAAATAATTTATGACTATATTTTATGTTAAAACATATTTTAAAAATACATTAGAAATTTCTGTTGTATTTTGTGTGGATACAAAGACGGAGGGACGGTTGGTATTCACACTAACCGTCCCTTGCTTTATTACTTATTTTCTTTAAGGTATTTGTCCAGGATTTCTGCTGCGATGGAGCAAAGCTCTCCGCAGGGGCGTTTCTTATAATATTCCTCTGTACGTTCCTCGGGAACATAGGTGCCCTCAGGCTCCTTCAAACCCAAAAGCTCGGCACAGATGATTGTGCCGCGGTTTAACTTTTTGAATTCATCGGTAAGCTCTACCACGCCCTTGTAGTTGTCAAGCTTTTCGTCGTGGGTGGGGCAGGTGCCGACGCCGCAGATTAAGCCGTATGCCATAACCATGCCTGTTACTGCACCGCAGGTGAGCCTCATTCTGCCCATGCCACCGCCGAAGGGGAGGGAGAGCTTTAAGAGAGTAGCTTCGTCAAGCCCGATTTCCTCCTTGAAGGAAAGAAGCACTGCCTGTGCACAGTTCATACCTGTCTGAAAATTGGCTAAAGCCTGTTCGCCTTTTGTCATAAAAAACATCCTTTCTTTTGTTTGGGAATATATACGCATGCTTTATCATACTATATTAAGGACAAGCGGGAGATTGAATAAAGGGCAAGGAGTGTGAGTGCTGTTATAAGCACGATTGCCCATGCTGAGATTGTGTACCGCTTTGCCTTTCTTGAAAAAGCCTCTGAGAGGTCAAAAGAGCCTTCCTTATAAAGGCGTTTTGCCTCTTTGGCAAAAATTATTGCCGGTATTGTTAAAATGCACATTGGAGGAAGGAGGAGAGTAGTAAGAATGGCACCTAATGTGCCGAAGGATTTATTTTGCTCCGGGTGGGAAGGAAAATCTGGCATATTTATCACCTCTTTTTGCATTATATACTAAAATGCGGTATTTGAAAATAGGAAAAACCAAAATTTTTTAGAAGTTTTAACGCATAACTGACAAAAATCGATTGACTAAAAGCGAAAATTTTGGTAAAATGTACTTAATGTATTTTGGAAAGTGGTGAAAATATGCAAAAGGAATTTTTTGGGGAGGTTTCTTACAGAGAAAATCCTTTCAATGATGACTTTGCCGTGTATTTGTTCAACGAGGGCAATAACTACAAGAGTTATGAAATCCTCGGTGCACATAAATGCACACTTAACGGAAAAGCGGGCTACCGCTTTGCTGTGTGGGCACCAAAGGCAAGAGCCGTACACGTTACCGGTGATTTCAACGGTTGGGAAAAATGGCAGAATCCTATGACACGCCTTGGTGAAACGGGCATATGGCAGACCTTTATTCCCGACATAAAGGACGGTGCTGTGTACAAGTACTTTATCACACCCGAGGTGGGCGAGGGCTTCTATAAGAGCGACCCCTATGCGGTGTATGCACAGATGAGACCTGATAATGCATCCATCACCTATGACCTTGAGGGCTATAAGTGGAAGGATGGCAAGTATATGGAAAAAAGGTGTCAGGAAGCACCTTATTCCAAGCCTATGAATATTTATGAATGCCATTTGGGAAGCTGGAAGATGCATTCGGACGGCAGCTTCTATACATACCGTGAAATGGCAGACGAATTAGTGCCCTACCTTAAGGATATGGGCTACACGCATCTTGAAATTATGCCTATTATGGAATACCCCTTTGACGGAAGCTGGGGCTATCAAGTAACAGGCTACTTCTCGGCAACAAGCCGTTACGGCACACCTCACGACCTTATGTATTTTGTGGACGCGTGCCATAAGGCAGGAATTCAGGTTATTATGGACTGGGTGCCTGCACACTTCCCCCGTGATGCCTTCGGCTTAGCAAAGTTTGACGGTACACCAACCTTTGAATATGCCGACACAAGAGTGGGCGAGCATAAGGAATGGGGCACACTTGTTTTTGACTACTCAAAGACAGAGGTTATTTCCTTCCTCATTTCCTCCGCTATGTTCTGGGCGGACACATACCACATTGACGGCTTAAGAGTTGACGCTGTTTCCAGTATGCTTTATCTTGACTATGCAAGAGAAGAGTATATAAGAAACAAGAACGGCGGAAACGAAAACCTTGAAGCTATTGAATTCTTAAGAAAGCTCAACGAAGCAATGTTCAAGGAATTCCCCAACTTTTTGATGATTGCGGAAGAGTCCACAGCGTGGCC
This sequence comes from Clostridia bacterium, assembly GCA_017440585.1. Taxonomy (GTDB): domain Bacteria; phylum Bacillota; class Clostridia; order UMGS1883; family UMGS1883; genus RGIG1927. Next base: position 3,806 of record JAFSGW010000016.1, read on the forward strand.
TATGGTTACAAAGCCCCGTGACGTTGGCGGATTGGGCTTCAACTATAAGTGGAACATGGGTTGGATGAACGATAACCTTCGTTACATGTCTATGGACCCCTACTTCAGAAGCGGTAACCATAGCCTTCTTACCTTCTCGATGATGTATGCATTTTCTGAAAACTACATCCTGCCTCTTAGTCACGATGAGGTTGTTCACGGAAAGGCATCACTTATAGGTAAGATGAGTGCTCTTTATGACGGAAAGTTTGACTCCTTCAGAGCATTTTTAGGCTACTACATGGCTCACCCCGGCAAAAAGCTCATGTTCATGGGCGGTGAAATCGCACAGTTTTTGGAATGGAGATTCTACGAGGGGCTTGAATGGCACCTTCTTGAGGATTACCACCATGCAAGGTTCCATGAATATGTTAAGAACTTAAACCACTTCTATAAGGACAACAAGCCCTTCTGGGAAATTGAAGACAGCTGGGACGGCTTTGAGTGGATCAATGCCAACGATAACGAAAAGAGCATTGTTTCCTTCATGAGAAAAGGCAAAGCCAAGGGCAGTGAAATTATTGTTGTAAGTAACTTCACACCCGTGGAATACAAGGAATACTCCATCGGCGTATCACGTGCAGGTGAATACGAGGAGGTATTCAGCTCCAATTATGACGTTTATGGCGGAACGGGCTCGTGTAATCCTGAACCCGTGAAGGCGAAGAAATATAAGTATGATTGCGACGGCAGACCTTACACACTTACAATTTGTGTGCCGCCCATGACAACTATGTATTTTAAACGTAAAAAAGCAAAGCGTAACACTACTAAGAAGTAATATATAGGAGGAAGAGACATGAAAGCAACAAAATGTGTAGCTATGATTCTTGCCGGCGGTCAGGGCAGCAGACTTGGTATTCTGACAAGTAAGGTTGCAAAGCCTGCGGTAACATTCGGCGGCAAGTACAGAATTATTGACTTTGCGCTCAGTAACTGTGTTCACTCGGGTATAAGCACAATAGGTGTGCTTACTCAGTATAAGCCCTTGGAGCTGAACACATATATCGGCAACGGTAGTACATGGGACCTTGACCGTAACGACGGCGGTGTATTTGTATTGCCCCCTTACCAGAAGGAAGAAACAGGCGAATGGTACAAGGGTACAGCAAATGCTATTTATCAGAATATTGAATTTGTTGACCAGTATAACCCCGAGCATGTTGTAATTCTTTCCGGTGACCATATTTACAAGATGGATTACAACAAAATGATGCAGTACCATGAGGAAAAGGGTGCCGCTGCTACTATCGCAGTTATCCCTGTTCCCTGGGAAGAAGCAAGTAGATTCGGTATTATGGAAACAGACGGTGAAGGCACAATCACACGCTTTGCTGAAAAGCCGAAGGAACCCAAGAGCAACCTTGCTTCCATGGGTGTTTATGTGTTCAAGTGGTCTGCACTTAAGGAATACCTTATCCGTGACGAAAAGACTCCCGGAAGTGAAAACGACTTCGGTAAGAATATTATTCCCGCAATGCTCGACGACGGTCAGAAGCTTTGTGCTTACGGCTTTGAAGGCTACTGGAAGGATGTAGGTACTGTTCAGTCCCTCTGGGAAGCAAACATGGACCTTCTTTCCGATCCTCCGGTTCTTGATATGTACGATGCAGACTGGAGAATTTTCTCCCGTAACCCTGTTAAGCCTCCTCACTATGTGGCTGACGGTGCTTCCGTTACAAACAGCTGTATTACAGAGGGCTGTAACATTTACGGTGATGTAAAGAACTGTATCCTTTCTGAAGGTGTAACAGTGGGCAAGGGCAGTGTTGTTGAAGACTCTATCCTTTTCCCCGGCGTTACAATCGGTGAAAATGCCGTTGTTAAGAAGGCAATTATCGGTTCTGATACAGCTTTGGGTAACGGCGTTGTAGTTGGTGACAAGAGCGTGGATTCCTCCGAATACGAGAGCAAGTACTGCAGTGCAGACATTACTCTTATCGGCGGTAACATTTCCATCTGTGATGAAACCAAGCTCGGCGTAAACGCAATGGTTACAAAATCCATTGAAGCATAAGAAAGGGGGAGACTACAATGACAGACGCAATGGGTATTATTTTAACAAGAAATCAGGACGCTAACATGAACGAGCTTACTCAGGTTCGTGACATTTCCGCGCTTCCTTTTGCAGGCAGATACCGCCTGATTGACTTTGTTCTTTCCAACATGGTAAATTCCGGTATTATCAATGTTGGTATTGCTACACATGTTAACTATTCTTCTCTTATGGACCACGTAGGTTCCGGTAAACCCTGGGATCTTAACCGTAAGAATTATGGTCTTTTCATGCTTCCTCCTCAGGTAAGAGGTGCATCCTTGGGTGCTGCAGGTGACGTTGACCTTTTACACAACGTTCTCACTTACCTTCACAGAAGTAAGCAGAAGTATGTTGTACTTACAGGTGCAAACATTGTATGCAACATGACATATACAGATATTATAAAGTATCATGAGGAAAAGGGTGCAGACGTTACAGTTGTTTACAACGAAATGGAGCTTACAGATCCTCAGCTTAAGAAGTGCACAACTTATGATGTTAACAGCACAGGCAAGGTTGTAGAAATTCATCATAACCTTTCCGAGCCCGTTAGCCGTAATGCAGGCATGGACATTTACATTATTGAAAGAACAAAGCTTCAGGCTCTTATTGAAGATGCTTACGCTAAGGGAAGCCATTCTCTCATTAATGACATTCTGAAAACAAGCATGGGTAGCCTCAACATCTGTGCATATAAGTACGATGGCTTTGTGGGCAGAATTGACAGCGTTGTTTCTTACTACGACAACAACATGAAGATGCTTTGCCCCAAGGTGCGTGAAGAACTCTTCGCAGGCAAGAACCCCGTTTACACAAAGGTTAAGGACCAGGTGCCCACAAAGTATCTTGAAGGTGCTCAGGTTAAGAATTCTCTTGTTGCAGACGGTTGTATTATTGACGGTACTGTTGAAAACAGCATTATCTTCCGTGGCGTTCACGTTGCAAAGGGTGCAGTTGTAAAGAACTGTATTGTAATGCAGAACAGCGTTATTTCCGAAAGATGCGACCTTGAAGGAGTTGTTATCGATAAGGAATGTACAATAAGAATGGGTAAGAAGCTTGTAGGTCAGCCTACATACCCCTTCGTTCTTCCCAAGAGAACATTAGTATAAAGCTTTTAAAGGCATTTTCTGTCTTTGCCAAATTTTGCATTGACAGGAAATGCCTTTCGGGGTATTATTGATAAGATGAATTGCCTTCGGCATGAATTGGTTTTGCCATGAATTGACGCATTGCGTCATGAATTGCCCGAAGGGCATTATCGAAGAAACTCGCAAGCGAGTTTCAACATCAATGTTTGCCTAAATGGCAAACAATTCATTCTTCATGTGCGTAGCACAATTCATGCAATCTCTGATTGCAATTCATTAAATCCAGAAAGGAATTAGTTTTATGAACGTTTTATTTGTTACAAGCGAATGCTCTCCTTTTGTTAAAACAGGCGGTCTTGGTGATGTTGCGGGCTCTCTTCCTCAGGAACTGATTGCTCAGGGCGTTGAAACAAGAGTTATTCTTCCCAAGTATCGTGCAATTGCTGAAAAGTATACATCCCAGATGCGCTACATTGACCACATTTACGTTAAGATGGGCTGGAGAAGCCAGTACTGTGGCGTGTTTGAGCTTAAGATGAACAATGTTACTTATTATTTTGTGGATAATGAGTATTACTTTGGTGCAAACTACATTTACGGTGATATTGCAACAGACATTGAAAGATATGCTTTCTTTGACAAGGCTGTACTTGCACTCTTGCAGGTTGTTGACTACTGGCCTGATGTTATCCATGCAAATGACTGGCAGACAGGTATGGTGCCCGTGCTTTTGCGTGCACATTATGCCTTTGACTCCCGTTATTCCCGCATAAAGACAATGTTCACAATTCACAACCTTAAGTTCCAGGGTATTTATGACAAGAAGGTTATTGCAGATGTGTGCGAGCTTGAAGATTTTTACTTCACTGCAGACAAGCTTGAATTCTACAAGGATGCAAGCTTCATGAAGGGTGCACTCACATATTCTGACTTTATCACAACTGTTTCCCCCAGCTATGCTGAAGAAATCAAGACAGAATTCTACGGCGAAAAGCTTGACGGTCTTCTTCGTGCAAGAAGTAACAACCTTAAGGGTATTGTAAACGGTCTTGACTATGTAAGCTACAATCCCAGAACAGATGAAATGATTTACGAGAAGTACAGTGCAAACAACTTTATTTCCAAGAAGAAGGCTAACAAGCTTGCCCTTCAGAGAGAACTTGGTCTTATCGAGGACGATGAAAAGTTCATCATCAGCCTTGTTACCCGCCTTACAAGTCAGAAGGGTATGGACCTCCTCAACTGCATTATGGATGATTTGTGCTTCGACCAGAATATTCAGGTGGTTGTGCTTGGTACAGGCGATAAGGAATTTGAGGATTCTCTCCGTTACTTTGACTGGAAGTACCATGGCAGAGTAAGTGCACAGATAAGATTTGACAACACATTGGCTCATAAGATTTATGCGGCAAGTGATGCTGTTCTTATGCCCTCACTCTTCGAACCCTGCGGACTTAACCAGCTTATCGCAATGCGCTATGGTGCAGTGCCGATTGTAAGAGAAACAGGCGGTCTCGGTGATACCGTTGAGGCTTATAACGAGTTTGAAAACACAGGCACAGGCTTTAGCTTCAAAAATTACAACGCTCACGAAATGCTCGGCATTATCCGTTACGCTCACGACATTTACTATAACCGCAGAAAAGAATGGAATGGTATTTGCAGAAGAGCAATGGCGGCAGATTTCTCTTGGCAAAATAGTGCAAAAGAGTATATTGAATTGTATAATAATTTAGTATAAAAGAATAATTGACTTATGTGTGCTTTTAGTGTAAAATAACCAGGATGCACATTAGTTAAAAACTGTTCGACCACCGAAGGAAGCTTCGATGGTCGAATTGTGTAAATAATAAAGTGGAGTACATGGGTACTCTCAAAGGGGTTTATTGATATGAGTAAAGAACTTACAGCAGCACAGGCGGCGCTCAAGGACGAAATTTTAGGCAAACTCAGCCGTAATTTCGGCAGAACACTTGAAGATGCTACACCTGCACACATCTATAAGGCGGCAGCACTTACAGTGCGTGACAAAATTGTAACAAAGTGGACAGAATACAGAAGAGCTCAGAGAAAGCTTCAGAATAAGGAAATTTTCTACCTTTCTTTTGAATTCCTGATGGGTCGTGCTTTCGGCAACAACCTTCTTAACACAGGCCTCACAGAGGACTATGAGGCTGTGCTTGAAGACTTGGGTTGCTCTTTGGCGGTAGCAGCTTCTCAGGAAAGAGATGCAGGCTTGGGTAACGGCGGTCTTGGTCGTCTTGCAGCTTGCTTTATTGACTCTCTCACAACACTTAACCTTCCTGCTTTCGGTTGTTCCATCCGTTATGAGTACGGTCTTTTCAAGCAGAGAATTGTTGACGGTGAGCAGGTTGAAATGTACGATGACTGGCTTGTTGACGGCAACATGTGGGAAATTGCATGCCCTGAAGAACAGCAGATGGTTAGATTCGGTGGCAGTGTTAACATGATAACAGGTAATGACGGCAGAATGTATCCTGAATACGTTGGCACAACAGATGTTATCGGTATTCCTTACGATATGCCTATTTCCGGCTACGATGCAAAGCTTATTAACACACTCCGTTTGTGGTCTGCAAGAGCAAAGAGCGACATTCAGGCTGAATTCGATACTTTCTCCTCCGGTTACCACGTAAAGGCTGTTGAAGAAAAGGCTATGGCTGAGGCTATAAGCAAGGTGCTTTACCCCGAAGATAACAACGACCAGGGTAAGGAGCTTCGTCTTCGTCAGCAGTATTTCTTCGTTTCCTGTACTTTGCAGTGGATTCTTAAGAGATTTAAGCGTCATCACGGAAATGACCTTTCTAACCTTGCTGATTTTGTAGCAGTTCACATTAACGATACACATCCTGCTATTGCTATTCCCGAGCTTATGAGACTTCTCATGGACCAGGAAGGCATGAGCTGGGATCAGGCATGGGAAATCTGTACAAAGGTATTTGCTTATACCAACCATACAGTTCTTTCCGAAGCTCTTGAAAAGTGGCCCATGGAGCTTATCCAGAGAATGCTTCCCCGTATCTGGATGATTCTGGAAGAAATCAACAGAAGATTGCAGGAAAAGCTCATCGTAACTTATGGTTACGACTGGGGCAAGATCAACTATATGGCAGTTATTGCACACGGCTATGTATCCATGGCAAACCTTTGCCTTTGCTGCTGTCATAAGGTAAACGGCGTAAGCGAATTGCACACAGAAATCCTTAAGAAGGATATCTTTAACGATTATTATAACCTTGAACCCGAAAAGTTCACAGCTATCACAAACGGTATCACATACCGCAGATGGCTCCGCCTTGCTAACCCTCAGCTTTCTAAGCTCATTACCGAAACAATCGGCGAGGGTTGGGAAAAGGATCCCACTCTTCTTGAAAAGCTCGTTCCCTATGCTGACGACGCTGCATTCCAGAAGAAGTTCCAGGCTGTAAAGCTTGAAAAGAAGAAGGAACTGGCGGCTTATATCAAGGAGCACAACGGTGTTGATATTGACCCCAACTCTATCTTTGACGTTCACGTAAAGAGACTTCACGAGTATAAGAGACAGCTTCTTAACATTCTTCACGTAATTTACCTTTACGACCAGGTTAAGAAGAACCCCGATATGGATATTGTTCCTCACACATTCATTTTCGGTGCTAAGGCTGCAAGAGCTTATACAAGAGCAAAGCTTATTATCAAGCTTATTAATGATGTTGCTAAGGTTGTTAACAACGACCCCGACATTAAGGGCAAAATAAAGGTTGTATTCGTAGAAAACTACGGTGTAACACTTGCTCAGATGATTATTCCCGCAGCTGAAATCAGCGAACAGATTTCTACAGCAGGTCTTGAGGCTTCCGGTACAGGTAACATGAAGTTCATGGCTAACGGTGCTTTAACTGTTGGTACTATGGACGGTGCTAACGTTGAAATGAGCCAGTGCGTAGGAACCGAAAACATGTTCATCTTCGGTATGAGCAGCGATGAAGTTGAAAAGGCTAAGAGAGCTGAATGGGCAACAAGCCAGGAAATTTACGCTACTAACCCCAGAATCAGAAGAGTATTGGACCTTCTTATTAACGGAACATTCAATTCCGAAAACTACTATTATGATATTTATCAGTCTCTCGTATTCGGTGACAAGAGCGTAACTGACAAGTACATGGTTATCCGTGACTTTGAAAGCTATGTTGAAGCACAGAAGAGAATTGACAAAGAATACCGTGATACAAAGACATGGACAAAGAAGGCAATTCTCAACGTGGCTAAGAGCGGTTTCTTCTCCTCTGACAGAACTATCGAGGAATACAATGATAAGATCTGGCACCTTAAGAAGTTTGAAGGCTTAGAGGCTCCCAAGGCTGAAAAGGCTCCTGCTAAGAAGGCTCCTGCCAAGAAAACATCCAAGTAATTTTAAAAAGCACTTATTCATGTGAATAAGTGCTTTTTTTCAGGTTATACTATGTACAGAGACCGAAAATATTAAGTAAAGGAGCATGTACATGGACACTATTGCTTTGATATTGGTTATTGTGGGTGCGCTCAACTGGGGCTCGATAGGACTTTTCGGGCTGGACCTCGTAGGTGTACTTTTCGGTGGGCAGGGCAGCCTTATCAGCCGTATTATATTTACGGTTGTGGGACTGGCAGGGCTTTGGGCAATTACCCTTCTTTTTAAGGACAGAGCAGTAATGAAGGAAACGCACAGATAACAGAAAGTAAAGAACTCCGTACAACGGAGTTCTTTACTTTTTCAGGAAAATATGATATAATAATCGTATTGAGTTTATTTTGGAGGAATAAAAAATGGACGCTATTACAAAGGCTTTATGCGAGGAATTTAACATAAAAGAGGAGCATGGTGAAAACGTGGTAAAGCTTCTTGATGAGGGCAACACAATCCCTTTTATTGCCCGTTACCGTAAGGAGTTAACAGGTGCCATGGATGACCAGGTTTTAAGAAAATTTGCCGACAAGCTTGAGGCACTCCGTGCCTTGGCTGAAAGAAAGGCAGACGTTATACGCCTTATTGACGAGCAGGGCAAGCTTACGGAGGAAATAAAGGCTCAGGTTGAAAATGCGAAGACAGTAACAGAGGTTGACGATATTTACCGTCCCTTCCGCCCCAAGAGAAAAACAAGGGCAACAATTGCAAAGGACAAGGGCTTAGAGCCTCTTGCAGATGCTATATATCTTCAGCTTGCTTCATTCAAGCCATATGAGGAGGCAGAAAAATACATAGACAGCGAAAAAGGCGTTGAAACCATAGAGGATGCCATCAGTGGCGCTATGGATATTATTGCCGAAAACGTTTCCGATGATGCTGAAAACAGAAAGGCTGTAAGAGCAAAAACCTATGTTACAGCACTTATTACAAGCACGAATAAGGAAGAAAACCCCGTTTACGAGATGTATTACGAGTTTGCAGAGAAAGTTAACAAGGTGGCAAACCACAGAATACTTGCCCTTGACCGTGGCGAAAAGGAAGGGGTGCTGGCAGTTAAGATTGATGCAGACGAAAACGTGATGCATGAGCTTTTGTTCTCCCGTGCAGTAAATGCTGACGGAGGCGAATGTGCTGAAATTGTGAAGGAGGCAATACGTGACAGCTATAAGAGGCTTATTGCACCTTCTATTGACACGGAAATAAGAAATATGCTTACGGAAAGAGCTCAGGAAGCGGCAATTGACCTTTTCAGCGTTAATTTGAAGAACTTACTTATGGCACCGCCCATAAAGGGAAGGGTTGTGCTTGGCGTTGACCCGGGCTACAGAACGGGCTGTAAGTTGGCTGTTGTTGACTCAACAGGCAAGGTTCTGGAAACGGGCGTTGGCTACTTTACACTGCCTCACCATGATAAGGAAAAGGCAAAGGCACAGATAACGGGCATGATAAAGAGAAATAAGGTTAACCTTGTTTCTATCGGTAACGGTACTGCAACGGGCGAAAGTGAAGAGTTTGTCAGCGAGGTTATAGGTCAGTTTAATGGCGAGGTTAAGTACATGGTAGTTTCTGAGGCGGGAGCAAGTGTGTACAGTGCATCAAAGCTTGCTGCGGAAGAGTTCCCCGAGTTTGACGTTGCTCTCCGTAGTGCAGTTTCCATTGCAAGAAGGCTTCAGGACCCTCTTGCAGAGCTTGTTAAGATTGACCCCAAGAGTATTGGCGTTGGTCAGTATCAGCATGACTGTAACCAGAAGAGGCTTGCGGGTGCTCTTGACGGCGTTGTTGAGGACTGCGTGAACCAGGTGGGTGTTGACCTTAACACCGCATCGCCCTCACTTCTCAGCCATATTTCGGGCATAAGCGGAACAATTGCCAAGAATATTGTAAAATACCGTGAGAAAAACGGTGCCTTCAAAAAGAGACGTGAGCTTTTGAAGGTTGCAAAATTAGGCGAAAAAACCTTTTTGCAATGTGCAGGCTTTATGAGAATAAGTGACGGGGATGAAATTTTTGACAACACAAGCGTGCACCCTGAGAGCTATGAAGCGGCAAAGGATATGCTCACCTTGTGTGGCTTTACAAAGGATGACGTTAAAAAGGGTGCACTTGGTGGCTTCAAGGACAAGCTTAGTAAGTGCGACTTAAAGGAAATACTTGAAAAATACAACATTGGTATGGTTACTGTTACAGACATTGCCGATACACTTCTTAAGCCCGGCAGAGACGTTCGTGACGAGCTTCCCAAGCCGCTTTTACGAACAGGTGCAATCAGCATTGAAAGCCTTAAGGAGGGCATGGTTATTGAGGGCACAGTGAGAAATGTTATCGACTTTGGTGCGTTTGTTGATATTGGTGTGCATCAGGACGGTCTGGTGCATATTTCAAAAATCTGCGACAGATTTATAAAGCACCCCACAGAGGTACTGAGCGTTGGGGATGTGGTAAAGGTTAAGGTTATCGCAGTTGACGTTGAAAAGAAGAGAATTTCCCTTTCAATGAGAGATGTGTAAACAATAATTTAGATACAAAAAGACCAACGAAACTCGTTGGTCTTTTTTTGCATCTAAATTGTTGCAATGAAATGTGCTACGCACATGAAATAGCTACGCTATGAAATGAAGCCAAAGGCTTCATGAAATGTGCCCAAAAGGCACATTGAGGATGAAACTCCGCCCTTTGGGCAGGAGTTTCTACAATAATGCACCTACAGGTGCATTTCATGATTGTGAAACAATTATTTCATGCAAGCGAAGCTTGTATTTCATGCCGCAGGCATTTCATTGAACAATAATTTGCAAAGCAAATTATTGTTTAATATATTCTATTGCAGCGAGGGCTGCGATTGCACCGTCAGAAACTGCTGTTGCAACCTGGCGGATACGCTTACTTCTGCAGTCGCCTGCAACAAAAATGCCGTCAACGTTTGTGGTACAGCTTTCGTTGCTGTCTGCATAGCCGTAGTTATTCACCCGTATAAGCTTACTGAAGGGCTCAAGCTCGGGAATAAGACCGATTGCCGTAAACATGCCGTCGATGGCAATGTCTCGGGCTTCGTCTCCGGTTCTTATTGTGATACCCGTGAGGGCATCGTCGCCCTTAAGGGCTGTAACTGTGCTGTCTGTTATGGGAATTATGTTTGAAATGGTTTTTATTTCGGAAATGAGCTTTTCTTCGCCTGTGAAGAAGGAAAGGTTCTGGATAAGGTAAACCTTTTCGCAAAGGGAGGATAAAAGAATTGCCTCCTGCAGTGCACTGTTACCGCCACCGATTACGGCTACGGTTTTATCCTTATAAAAGGCACCGTCACAAACTGCACAGAAGGAAATGCCGTTGCCGATAAAGTCCTCCTCCTTGGGGAGACCTAAAAGGCGGTGGCGTGTGCCCGTTGCAATGATAACGGCTTTTGCATAATAGTCGCCATCGTCGGTTACAACCTTTTTTACATCACCGTTTTCGATGGAAAAAGCCTCCAAACATTCAACCTCGGCACCCAATTCCATTGCCTGCTCCATGAGCTTGTCGGCAAATTCATTGCCTGAAACGGATATGAAGCCGGGAATGTTTTCAACCTTGGGGGAGGAGGTTATCTGACCGCCGAAGGTGCCCTTTTCCATAACGAGAACTGTTTTATCTGCCCGTCGTGCATAGACGGCGGCGGTGAGCCCCGAGGGGCCACCGCCGATAATTATAATATCATAAATATTCATAATTTCACGCCTTTAAGAACTTTTTAATGTCGGATACGCCTGCAAACTTCTGTGCTGTGCCACCCTCTACAACAACTAATGTGGGAGCCTGCTTGATTTCAAGTGCGGTTGCCAGCTCCTTGTTTTCGTCAGCAAGAAGCTTTGTATAAAGGATGCCTGCCTTGTCTAAAAGGGCACACGCCATCTTACAGTTGGGGCAGGTTGCTGTTGTGAAAACGTAGTAGCCGTCAGCCATATCAACTGCTTCAGCGGAGGCTGTTACAGCTTCTTCCGAAGCTGCATCCTTCACCTTTAACTGACTTGATGCAATGTCGTAAACCTTTCTTTCCTTATATTCCTGTGCCTTACCGTCGTTCCAGTTCTGTACGGGACGATAGTAGCCGGTGATACGGCTGTAAACCTCGGTTGTACCACCGCAGTGAGGACAAGTGAACTGCTCGCCGGGAAGGTAGCCGTGGTCGGGACAGATGGAATATGTGGGAGAAAGTGTATAGTAGGGCAGACGATAGTTTTCAGCAATCTTCTTAACAAGAGCTGCTGCAGCCTGCCAGCCTTCAAGCTTTTCACCTAAGAATGCATGGAATACTGTACCTGATGTGTAAAGTGTCTGCAATTCGTCCTGAACGTCCAGTGCTGTGAAGATATCCTCTGTGTAGCCAACGGGAAGGTGAGAGGAGTTTGTGTAGTAGGGTGTGTCGCCTTCGCCTCTGCCTGCTGTGATAATGTCGGGATAATGCTTTAAGTCATGCTTTGCAAGACGGAAAGCTGTGGATTCGGCAGGAGTTGCTTCAAGGTTGTACAAATCGCCGTATTCAACCTGATAGTCAGAAAGGCGTTCACGCATATGGTTGAGTACATCCTTTGCAAACTGCTGTACCTTTTCGTTTGTAAGGTCGGCACGGAGCCACTTTGCATTAAGACCTGCCTCGTTCATACCAACAAGACCGATTGTGGAGAAGTGGTTGTTGAAGGTGCCCAGGTAACGCTTTGTGTAGGGGTAAAGACCACTGTCTAAGAGCTTACTGATAACTGTTCTCTTAACCTTAAGGGAACGGGCTGCAATGTCCATCATGTGGTCGAGCCTTGTATAGAAGTCCTTCTCATCCTTTGCAAGGTATGCAATACGGGGAATGTTGATTGTTACAACACCAACAGAGCCCGTGGATTCACCGCTACCGAAGTAACCGCCTGACTTTTTGCGGAGCTCACGAAGGTCAAGACGCAATCTGCAGCACATACTCCTTACATCGCTGGGCTCCATGTCGGAGTTGATGTAGTTGGAGAAGTAGGGTGTGCCGTACTTACTTGTCATTTCGAACAAAAGACGGTTGTTTTCTGTGTCGGACCAGTCAAAGTCCTTTGTGATGGAATATGTGGGAATGGGGTACTGGAAGCCTCTGCCGTTAGCATCGCCATCAATCATGATTTCGATGAAGGCTTTATTTACCATATCCATTTCCTTCTGACAGTCCTTATACTTGAAGTCTACCTCTTTACCGCCGATGATGCAGTTTAATTCTGCAAGGTCATTGGGAACAACCCAGTCAAGAGTGATGTTTGTGAAGGGTGACTGTGTGCCCCAGCGGGAGGGGGTGTTAACACCGTAGATGAAGGATTCGATACACTTTTTAACCTGGTCGTAGGTGAGGTTGTCAATTTTTACGAAGGGAGCAAGGTATGTATCGAAAGAGGAGAATGCCTGAGCACCTGCCCATTCATTCTGCATGATACCCAAAAAGTTTACCATCTGGTTGCAAAGTGTGGAAAGGTGGCTTGCAGGAGCAGATGTAATTTTACCTGTAACACCGCCTAAGCCTTCCTGAATAAGCTGTTTTAAGGACCAGCCTGCACAGTAGCCTGTGAGCATGGACAAGTCGTGAATGTGAATGTCGGCATTGCGATGAGCATTGGAAATTTCATCGTCATAAATTTCGCTGAGCCAGTAGTTGGCACTGATTGCGCCGGAGTTTGAAAGGATAAGACCGCCAACGGAGTAGGTAACGGTGGAGTTTTCCTTAACACGCCAGTCATTTATCTGAAGATAGTTGTCAACGATTGCCTTATAGTCAACCATTGTGGCGTTAAGGTTACGGATTTTTTCTCTCTGACGGCGGTAGATGATGTATGCCTTTGCTACATCGTCATAGTCAGCCTTGATTAAAACGGATTCAACACTGTCCTGAATGTCTTCCACGCCGATGTTGCCGTCCTTGATTTTAGGCTCAAATTCAGCTGTAACCTTTAATGCCAAAAAGTCGATAATGTCAGGATTGTACTGACGGTTGCAGGCATCAAATGCCTGGGTAATTGCCTGTGAGATTTTGGAAAGGTCGAAGGAGACCATTTTCCCGTCTCTTTTTAATACATTATACATAATTCATTCTCCCTCTATATATTGTGAAATCGATAACATTATATCGCGTATTTTGTAGAATGTCAACACATAAAACACAATATATTGGTGTTTTTATCGAAAACTTGTGTTTGGTACTATATTTTGGGCTTTTTTTGTCATATCCTGAAGAAGGGCGGGGTCGAAAGGTGAAAGACCATCCTCTAAAATGTCGCCCGAGTCCTTAAAATTCTGAAGAAAATATTTGTCGGCACCCTTTATGCGGTTGGCAATTGCGAGGATGTCATCTATAGTGTGAAGCTCATTTGCTACCGTCGTGCGGAATTCATAGGGGATATTGCCCTTCATAAGAAGGTCTATGCTTTCTTCAATAAGGGACAGGTCGAGGTTATCACAGCCTGCAGTAAGGTGGTACTTTTCAAAGGAGTTTTTAATGTCCATAGCTACATAGTCAAGAAGATTTTCGTCTATAAGGGCTTTAAGCCTTTGGGGAAAGGAGCCGTTTGTGTCAAGCTTTACCTTATAGCCCAGATTTTTTACTTTTCTTATAAAATCAGGAAGAGAGGGGTGAAGAAGAGGCTCACCGCCCGTTATGCACACGCCCTCTAAAATGCCCTGACGCTTTTTTAAAAAGGCGAGCACCTCTTCCTCTTCATATTCGGGAAGATTGGTTGCATTAACCAAAGAGGCGTTATGGCAGAAGGGACAGCGGAAATTGCACCCCTTTGTGAAAAGAGTGCAGGCAACCGTGCCCGGAAAGTCCAGAAGTGTTAATTTCTGAAAGCCTGAAAAATTCATGATTATCCCTCCTTGTGATATAATACTATTTTATAATAGGAAGAGAGTAATGTCAAACTAAAGTGTTGAGGTGAAAAATGTTGACAAGAAATACGATGTTTGATAAAATGGTAGAAAACCAAAAAAAAGGAGTTTTTAAAAATGAAAAAATTAGTATCACTTATGTTGGCAGTTATGCTTGTATTTGCACTTGCAGGCTGCAGCGGCAATGCAGGCAACGAGGAAGCAACAGATGCAACAGGCGCAGTGAATGAATTTACTGTAGGTATCTGCCAGCTTATGGAGCACGAGTCTCTTGACAAGGCTACAGAGGGCTTTATTGCAGCTCTTACAAAGAAGGCTGAAGAAGCAGGCGTTACAGTAAAGTTCGACACACAGGTTGCAGGCGATGCAAACCTTTGCTCCACAGTTGTAAACACATTTACAGCCAAGAAGGTTGACCTTATTATGGCTAATGCTACACCTGCTCTTCTTGCAGCAGCTACAGCTACAAAGAACATTCCCGTGCTCGGTACATCTGTAACAGATTATGCTGACACATTCAAGGGCAACATTCCTTCCAATGTGGCAGGTACATCCGATGCTGTTCCTTTCGACGAGCAGGCTAAGATGATGATTGACACATTAAAGCTTACAGAGGGCGACGTTGTTGGTGTGCTTTACTGCACAAACGAGTCCAACTCTCTTATTCAGTATGAAGCAGTTAAGGCTCTTTTTGAAGAAGCAGGTATTGTTGTAAATGCTTACACCTTCAGTGAAACAACAGAGCTTCAGGCTCTTGTAACAAAGGCTGCAGGCGAGGTTAAGGCACTTTACGTTCCCTCCGACAACACAGTTGCACAGAACGATGCTATCGTTGGCTCTATCTGCACAGGAAAGAACGTTCCCGTGTTTACATCATACGGCGGTCAGGTTTGCTATGCAAGCTTAGCTATTGACTACTATGAGCTTGGTGAAGTTACAGGTGAAATGGCTGCAGAAATTCTCTTTGAAGGCAAGGCTGCAGAAGAGATGGGCGTGAAGACACTTGTGCCTACAGTTGTATTTAATAATGAGCTTTGCGATACACTTGGTATTGAAGTTCCTGAAAACTGATTTCAGAGGTAGTTTATAATGGCATTTTTATACGCAATGCCCGGAGCAATTGCTGAAGGGCTTATATGGGGATTGATGGCAATAGGCGTCTACATATCCTACAAAATACTTGACATTGCCGACTTAACCGTTGACGGCTCCATATGTACCGGTGCGTGCCTTTGTGCGGTGCTCATTGCCTCGGGGGTGCCTGCATGGGTAAGCGTTCTTGTGGCAATACTTGCAGGTGCATTAACGGGCGTTGTTACGGGTGTTTTGTACACTGTTTTGGGCATACCCTCCATTCTGGCAGGTATTTTAACACAGCTTATGCTTTACAGCGTTAACCTTACCATTTTAGGCGGTAAGAGCATGGAGTATATTGCTTACGATATTGATAAGCTTATGCTTAATATGAGCGATAACTGGCACGCAGCAATGGTGGCAACCCTTATAATTGCGGCAACCATCATCATTCTGTGGAAGTTTTTCTACACAGAGATTGGTCTTACCCTTAAATCTACGGGCGATAACCCCGACATGAGCCGTGCTCAGGGTGTTAACGTTAAATTGAACCAGGTTCTGGGCCTTGCTATTGCAAACGGTATTGTAGCTCTCTCCGGTGCACTTTTAGCCCAGTACAGAGGCAGTGCAAACATTAACGACGGCAGAGGTGCAATAGTTATTGCACTGGCTGCAATATTCATAGGCTTGTCCGTATCCTTGAAGATTAAGCCCAACTTTGTTGTGAGCCTTATAGGCGTTGTGGGCGGCGGTATTGTGTACTACATAATTTATAACGTTGTTATACTTATGGGTCTTAATACAGAGTATCTTAAGATGCTCTCGGCAATTATCGTTGTTATTTTCCTTGCAACTCCCTATGTGAAGAAAACATATTTTACAAAGAGAAGGTCACTTAATGCAGGAGGTGGTAAGAATGCTTAAAATCACCGATTTGCAGAAGGTTTTTAATGCAGGCACAGTAAACGAAAAGGTTGCTCTTGCAGGCTTTGACCTTACCATTGAGGATGGGGACTTTGTAACTGTTATAGGCGGTAACGGTGCAGGTAAAAGCACCATGCTCAACGCCATTGCAGGTGTGTGGAAGCCCGACTTCGGCACAATTGAAATTGACGGCGTTGATGTTACCGATATGCCCGAGCATAAAAGGGCAAAGTTTATAGGCAGAGTTTTCCAGGACCCCATGAAGGGCACAGCTCCCGATATGGAAATTGCGGAAAATTTGGCAATAGCTGAAAGACGTGACGTGAAGCGTAAATTAAAACGTGGCTGTACAAAGAAAAACCGTGAGCATTACCGTACACTTTTAGCTGAGCTTAACTTAGGTTTAGAGGACCGTTTGTCCACAAAGGTGGGGCTTTTGTCGGGCGGTCAGAGGCAGGCTGTTACACTTCTGATGGCGACGTTGAAAAAGCCGAAGATACTGCTTCTTGATGAGCATACGGCGGCACTTGACCCCAAGACCGCAGCAAAGGTTTTAGAAATTACAGATAAGCTTGTAACACAGAATAAGCTTACAACACTTATGATTACACATAACATGCACGATGCAATCGCACACGGCAACCGCCTCATAATGATGAGCGAGGGCAGAGTTGTGGTTGATGTATCGGGCGAGGAAAAGAAAAACCTTACCATTGAACAGCTCCTTGGTCTTTTCGAAAAGGCAAGCGGAACTGCAATGATGGACGATAAGGTAATGTTATCAAAGTAATAAAAAGGGACTGTAAAAAACATTGTTTGATATAATCCCCTTAGAGTAGACACTTGAAATAACAAAAAATTTCAAGACTATTCTAAGGGGGTTTTTCTATGCCTAATTTTAAAATCGACTATGAAAACAAACTAAAAGCAGTATTAGAGTATTTGGATGGAAACACA
>JAFSGW010000017.1 GCA_017440585.1 Clostridia bacterium
TAACAGCGAGTCCATAAAATGGGAGGTGCAACAGATGTACGCAGTAATTAAGACAGGCGGCAAGCAGTATCAGGTTAAGGTTGGCGATGTAGTATTCGTTGAAAAGCTTGAAGCTGCAGATGGCGCTAACGTAACTTTTGAAGAAGTTCTCTTAGTTGGTGGCGAAGGCGAAGTTAAGGTAGGTGCTCCTACAGTAGCAGGCGCTAAGGTTGAGGCAAAGGTTCTCGGTCAGACTAAGGGTAAGAAGGTTATCGTTTTCAAGATGAAGTCCAAGAAGGGCTACAGAAACAAGAACGGTCACCGTCAGCCTTACACAAAGGTTGAAATCACTTCTATCAACGCTTAAGCTTATGATTAAGTTTAAGGTTAAGAGAAGTGCTGACGGGAAAATTGTCAGATTTGAAGTTGAAGGACATGCTTATTACGCTGAAAATGGTGCTGATATTGTGTGTGCAGCAGTTTCTACAGCTTGCATAATGGCTATTGATGGTATTGAAGAGCTGAAGCTTGCAGATATTACTTATAAAGACAGTGACGGTTTTCTCGAATGCGATATTTCCTCGGAGAGGAAAGAGGGGGCAGATGTGCTCCTTGACAGTCTTATGATTATGATTTATGAGATTGCGAAACAATATAAAAAATATCTCTTTATTCTGGAGGTGTAAACAATGATGACATTGAATATTCAGTTATTCGCTCATAAGAAGGGTGTTGGTTCTACAAAGAACGGTCGTGACAGTGAGTCCAAGCGTCTTGGCGCAAAGCGTGCTGACGGTCAGGCAGTTCTCGCCGGTAACATTCTTGTTCGCCAGAGAGGCACAAAGATTCACCCCGGTGTGAATGTAGGCAGAGGTAGCGATGATACACTTTTTGCACTTGTTGACGGTGTAGTTAAGTTCGAAAGAAAAGGCAAGGACAAGAAGCAGGTTTCCGTTTACACAGCATAACTTATATGAACAAAACCAAAAGCCCCGGAACTGTATTGTCCCGGGGTTTTTTTGTAATATGTATGTAACGGAGGTAAAATTATGTTTGTAGATAAAGCGAGAATAAGCATAAAAGCAGGTAACGGCGGTAACGGGCTTGTGTCCTTCCGTCGCGAAAAGTATGTGCCCGACGGCGGACCCGATGGCGGTGACGGCGGTAAGGGCGGCAGCATTATTTTTAAAGCGGACAAAAACCTGACAACGCTGATGGATTTTCGTTATAAAAAGGCTTATAAAGCCCCTAACGGTGGCGACGGAAGAGCAAGAAACTGCTCGGGTAAAAACGGCGAGGATTTATACATTCTTGTTCCCGTGGGCACAATAATCCGTGATGCAGAGTCAGAAAAGATAATTATAGACCTCTCAGTAGATGGGCAGGAGTTTGTTGCGGCTAAAGGCGGTAACGGCGGTTGGGGTAACGTGCACTTTGCAACACCCACACGTCAGGCTCCCAAGTTTGCAAAAAACGGCATTAAGGGCGAGGAAAGGGAAGTAACACTTGAATTGAAGCTCATTGCCGATGTAGGTCTGGCAGGCTTCCCCAATGTTGGTAAATCCACACTTCTTTCCCGTGTAAGTGATGCAAGACCCAAAATTGCAAACTACCACTTCACAACACTTGAGCCTAATTTAGGCGTTGTTGATGCAGGCGGCGGAAAGAGCTTTGTTATGGCTGACATTCCCGGTCTTATAGAGGGGGCTCATCAGGGCATTGGTCTTGGACATGAGTTTTTACGTCATATTGAAAGAACAAGGCTCATTATACACGTTGTTGACGCATCCGGCATTGAGGGCAGAAACCCCATTGAGGACTTTGAGAAAATCAATGAGGAATTAAGCCTTTTTTCTGAAAAGCTTGCAAACACAAAGCAGATTGTTGCTGCCAATAAAACTGATATTATTCAGGATGAGGAAGCATATGAAGGCTTTAAGAAATATATTGAAGAAAAAGAGCTGACACTTTTTGAAATAAGTGCGGCTACCGGCAAGGGTGTGAGAGAGCTCATAAGCTATGCGGCATCCATGCTTGATACTTTAGAGCCCGTTGTTGTGTACGAAAGTGATTATGTAGAAGAGGCTCCCGTGGAGGAAGCTCCCTTTACAATCACACGTGACAATGACAGCTTCTACGTTGACGGTCCTCTTATTGAACGCCTTTTCCGTGGCGTGAACTTTGAGGATGATGAAAGTATGGGCTACTTTGAGCGCACACTCCGTAAGGCGGGCGTTATTGATGCATTACGTGAAAAGGGTGCAACCGAGGGCTCGACTATTATAATGGATGAAATGGAATTTGATTTCATCGAGTAAAATCACCCATCTTGCCGCTTTAAAAAAATGGGCAGTGCAATAAAGGGCTCCATTTTCCCAAAACGACAATCTGTGCAATTTTACAAACGATGAAAAAATATAGGTGGGTTTGATTATGATTACAAGTAAGCAGAGAGCAAAATTACGCGGTATGGCAAATGGTATAGATGCTATTTTCCAGATAGGAAAGGGCGGCATTGGCGATAATTTCTTAAAGCAGATGGAGGACGCTCTTGAGGCAAGAGAGCTTGTGAAGGTAAAGGTTCTGGAAACTGCCTTTATGAGTGCCCGTGAAGCCTGCGAGATTGTTTGTGAAGAGATTAATGCCGAGCCCGTAAGCTGTGTGGGAAATAAGTTTGTTGTATACAAGGAATCCCGCGAAAACAAGAAGATAGAAATATGAGGACGGGGTTATACGGCGGAAGCTTTGACCCGGTGCATATAGGGCACATGGCAGTGGCAAAGGCTGCAAAGGAGCAGTTTAACCTTGACAGAGTGATTTTCATTCCTACTGGGAATATGCCCCATAAAAAGGGTACTGTGGCAACGGATGAACAAAGGATTAAAATGCTTGAGCTTTCCTTTACGGATGAGGCATATTCTGTATCGGATTATGAGATTAACCGTGAGGAAGTAAGCTACAGTGCAGATACTGTGGAATACTTCAGAAAGCTTTTTCCCGAAGATGAAATATTTTTCATTATAGGGGGCGACAGCTATGCCTATATTGACAAATGGTATCAGCCTGAGAGGATTTTTGCCGCATCAACGGTGCTTGTTTTCCCCCGTAGCGGGGAGAATGTTACCCCTCCTGCACAAAAATTGGTGGTAGAAGAGGTCAAAGCAGCCTCAAGCGAGATAAGAAAAAAAATAAATTCAGGAGAAAATGTATCAAATCTGTTGAAAAAAGAGGTTTTAGACTATATAATAGAAAATAACCTTTATCAATAAGAGGAGGCACCTTATGTTAACTGAAGAAGAAATGCACCGAAAACTCAGAAGCAGTCAGAAGGAAAGACGTTACTTCCATACTATGGGTGTTGTGAAGGAAGCTGTGAGACTTGCACCAAAATTTGGTGTAGAGATTGAAAAAGCTAAAATTGCGGCACTGCTACATGACTGTGCAAAAAATTTTGAACAGGAACGGTTTTTTGAGATTGCGGCAGAGTACGGGGTAACTTTAGATGAATATGCTCAAAGAGAGCCTGCTCTTGTACATGCTTTTTTAGGTGCGGCTGTTGCATACCGTGATTATGGTGTGACGGATAAGGAAATTCTGGACGCCATTTATTACCATACAACGGCAAGGGCAAACATGACAAACCTTGAAAAGCTTGTATATATAGCTGATATGATTGAGCCGGGAAGAACAATGCCTCAGGCAGAGGAATTAAGGCGAATGGTTGAGGAAAACCTTGACGATGCTCTTATTTATGCTATTGACTGTTCAATTAAGCATGTTATTAAAAAGGGAAGACTTATTCACCCGGATTCTATTCATGCCCGCAATTACCTTGTTGAAAGGAGAGATGAACTGCGTGATGATAAATGAATATGATGTTTTAAGGAAGGCAGTCACACTGCTTGACAAAAAGCTGGCACTTGACATGGTAGCTTTAGATGTAAGCGAGCTTACAGTCCTATCTCATTATTTTGTGATTTGCTCAGGTGGCTCCACAAGCCAGCTGCATGCACTCAGTGACGAGCTGAAGGAAAAAATGGGCGATTACATTTTAAGATGTGAAGGCACCGAGGAATCGGGCTGGATAATTATTGACCTTGAAGGCGTAATGGTACACATTTTTAACCGTCAGATGCGTGATTATTATTCTCTCGAGCATTTATGGGAGGATACAGGACGAATGGACATCAATGAATTGATTATCAAGGAAGAAGGAACAAAATAATGAAATACGATTTTAATGCTATAGAACCAAAATGGCAGAAGTTCTGGGAAGAAAACAACTCTTTCAAGGCTGAAAACAACTCCGAAAAGCCCAAATTCTACGCTCTGGTAGAATTCCCTTATCCTTCGGGAAGCGGTATGCACGTTGGCCACATAAAGGCTTATTCCGGTCTTGAGGTTGTTTCAAGAAAGAGAAGACTTGAAGGCTATAACGTGCTTTTCCCAATAGGCTTTGACGCTTACGGTCTTCCCACAGAAAACACTGCCATCAAAACAGGTGTGCACCCCAGAGTAGTAACAGACAACAACATTGTAAAGTTTACCTCTCAGCTTAAGAGAGTAGGCTTTTCCTTTGACTGGTCCAGAGTTGTGGACACAACAGATGAAGGCTACTACAAGTGGACACAGTGGATTTTCCTTAAGATGTTTGAAAAGGGACTTGTTTTCCGTGACAAGACATTGGTTAACTATTGCCCCAGCTGTAAGGTAGTTCTTTCCAATGAGGACTCTCAGGGCGGTAAGTGCGATATCTGCCACAGCGACATTATACAGAAAACAAAGGAGGTTTGGTACCTCCGTATTACAGAATACGCTGATAAGCTTCTGGAAGGATTGGAGAAGGTTGATTATCTTCCCAACGTTAAGCTTCAGCAGGAAAACTGGATTGGTAAGTCCGAGGGTGCTTTTGTTGACTTTACAGTTAAAGAAAACGGTGAAAAGCTCCGTGTTTATACAACACGTCCCGATACACTTTACGGTGTAACCTTCATGGTTATTGCACCCGAGCACCCCATGATTGAAAAGTATAAGGATTCTATCGCAAATTACGAAGAGCTTGAAAACTACAAGAAGGAATGTGCGAAGAAGAGCGAATTTGAAAGAACACAGCTTGTTAAGGATAAGACTGGCGTCTGCATCGATGGGCTTACAGCAATTAACCCCATAACAGAAAAGGAAATTCCCGTATACATTTCCGACTATGTAATGATGGGCTACGGTACCGGTGCTATTATGGCAGTGCCTGCACACGACAGCCGTGACTATGATTTTGCAAAGAAGTTCGGTATTGATATTATCGAAGTAATCAAGGGCGGAGATATTGCAGTTGAAGCTTACACCGGCGACGGTGAAATGGTTAACTCCGATATTCTTAACGGTATAAAGACAAAGCAGGAAGCTATAGCTAAAATGCTTGAGGTTTTAAAGGAAAAGGGCTGTGGCGAAAAGGGCGTACAGTACAAAATGAAGGACTGGGCATTCAACCGCCAGAGATACTGGGGCGAACCTATTCCGATTGTTCACTGTCCCGATTGCGGTATGGTTGCAGTACCCTACGAGGAGCTTCCCTTAAGGCTTCCTCCCGTTGATAACTTTGAACCCGGCTCAGACGGCGAAAGCCCCCTTGCGAAGATTGAAAGCTTTGTAAAGTGCTCTTGCCCCAAGTGCGGTAAGGATGCTAAGAGAGAAACAGACACAATGCCTCAGTGGGCAGGTTCCTCCTGGTATTTCCTCCGTTACTGTGACCCCAACAACACAGAGGAATTTGCATCTCAGGATGCTTTGAAGTACTGGATGAATGTTGACTGGTACAACGGCGGTATGGAGCATGTTACACGCCATATGATTTATTCACGCTTCTGGCATAAGTTCTTATATGATTTGGGGCTTGTTCCCACAGAAGAGCCCTATGCAAAGAGAACTGCCCAGGGTCTTATCTTAGGTCCCGACGGTGACAAGATGAGTAAGAGTAAGGGTAACGTTGTTGACCCCAACGATGTTGTTGACGTTTACGGTGCAGACGTTCTCCGTGTGTATGTTCTTTTCATGGGCGACTATGAGCAGGCAGCACCCTGGAACGAAAGCAGCATGAAGGGCTGTAAGAGATTTTTGGACAGAGTATGGGAGCTTCATACAAAGCTCGTTGACGGCGATGAATACCGCGAAGAAATGGTAAGCATTATGCACAAGACCATTAAGAAAGTTACAAGCGATATTGAAAGCATGAAGTTCAATACAGCTATTGCAGCTCTTATGACACTTGTAAACAAAATTTACGAGGTAGGAAGCGTGAACCATGCTGAGTATAAGAGTCTTCTCACTCTTCTTAACCCCTTTGCTCCTCATATGACAGAAGAACTCTATCACGAGCTTTTCGGCTGCATTTTGTCAGAAGGCAAGTGGGTAGAATACGATGAAGCACTTTGTGTTGATTCAACTGTTGAAATTGTTGTACAGTTTAACGGCAAGGTTAAGACAAAGATGGTTGTTCCTGCAAACCTTGACAGAGCAGGTATGGAGCAGGCTGCTATGGAAAATGCTGAGGTTAAGGCACTTCTGGACGGTAAGAGCATCGTTAAGGTGATTGTCGTTCCCGGAAAGCTTGTAAATATTGTAGTTAAATAAAAAGAAGGTTTGAACATAATGAATTATAAAAGTACAAGAGACTCTTTAGTTTGTGTAAAGAGCAGTGAAGCAATTGTAAAGGGGTTGTCTCATGAGGGCGGTTTGTTCCTGCCCGAATCAATCCCTTCTGTAGACGAGGCGTTTGTTGCATCTTTGGCACCCCTCAGCTACCAGGAAAGAGCAAAGAAGGTTCTTTCCTTGTTCCTTACGGACTTTACAAAGGAAGAAATTGAATACTGTGTAAACGGTGCATACGGAGATAATTTCTCTTCTGAGAAGATAGCTCCCGTAACAAAGCTTGATGAAAAGAAGCATATTCTTGAGCTGTGGCACGGTCCTACATGTGCATTCAAGGATATGGCACTCCAGATTCTTCCTTATCTTCTCACAACAAGCATGAAGAAGGTTGGAATTGACAAGGAGGTTGTTATCCTTGTTGCAACAAGCGGTGACACGGGTAAGGCTGCACTTGAAGGCTTCTGCGATGTAGAAGGCACTAAGATTATTGTTTTCTATCCCGTGGATGGTGTAAGCCGTATTCAGAAGCTTCAGATGGCAACACAAAGCGGTGAAAACGTTTATGTTGCTTCCGTTAAGGGTAATTTTGACGATGCTCAGAGCGGTGTTAAGATGATTTTTACAAATCCTGACTGCGAAAAGAAGCTTAGTGACAACAAGAAGGCATTTTCCTCTGCAAACAGTATCAACTGGGGCAGACTTGTACCTCAGATTGTGTATTATTTCTCCGCTTATGCTGATATGCTTGAAAGCGGTGATATAAAGAGCGGTGAAAAGATTAATGTTTGCGTGCCCACAGGTAACTTTGGTAATATTTTAGCTGCTTACTATGCTAAGTGCATGGGTCTTCCCATTAATAAGCTTATCTGTGCTTCCAATATGAACAATGTTCTTACAGACTTCATAAAGACCGGCACATACGACAAGAACAGAGCTTTCCACACAACAATTTCACCTTCTATGGACATTCTTATTTCCTCTAACCTTGAAAGACTTCTGTACCTTATTTGTAATGATGCCAAAAAGGTTGCAGGTTACATGGAAAGCCTTAAGAATGAAGGTAAGTATACTGTTGACGAGGCAATTGCTGCCACTGTTACAGAAAACTTTGCAGGTGGCTACTGCTCCGATGATGAGGCTAAGGCTACAATTGGTGAGCACAAGGCAAAGTTTGGTTATACTATGGACACTCACACTGCTGTTGCCGTTAAGGTTTATGACGATTATGTTGCTGCAACAGGTGACGAAACAAAGACGGTTATTGCATCTACTGCAAGCCCCTTCAAATTCAATGAAGCTGTACTTACAGCCTTGGGCGAGAGCGTTGAGGGAAAGGATGAATTTGAGCTTCTTGATGCTCTTAATGCGGCAAGCGGTATGGAAATCCCTTCATCACTGAATGAATTGCGTGTAAAGGAAGTTCGCTTTACAGATGTTTACGAAAAGACAGAGATGATTGATGCTGTTTACAAGTTCTTAAATATTTAAAAAAATAAAAGAAATCCCGGCTTCATACGAAACCGGGTTTCTTTTAAAGCTTTTTCTTGAAGGTGGAGCAGTCTGTCTGTTCCTTTGTGTCGGCACCGTAGTGAGTTACCTTAATGTTGCCGGCAGAACACTGATTGTCCTGAGTGTGGTATTCACATGTGTTTACTTCGCAGGTGATACCCTTGATGATTTTGGAATTTGCATCCATTATGAGACACTCCTTTACTTATTTGTAAGCCGTAGCTCATATTTATTATGAGCATTTCTTTAATTTTTATTCCGAAAGAGGTGAGATGATGGCACTTTATGCTTTGAGCGATTTGCATTTGCCCTTGGGCAATTACAAGCCTATGGATATTTTTGGCGACAACTGGACAAACTATGTTACAAGGATAAAAGAGGAATGGGAAAAAACCGTTAAAGCTGACGATATTGTCATCATCAATGGAGATTTTTCATGGGCAACCTACCTTGCGGATGCCTTAAAGGATTTTCAGTTTTTGGCCTCTCTTCCGGGAACTAAGCTTTTAAGCAAAGGGAACCACGATTACTGGTGGGAGACAAAAACCAAGCTTAATGCCTTCTTAGAGGAAAACAACCTTGAAAATATTCACTTTATACACAACAGCACCTACATGTACGAAGGCTATGCGATATGTGCCTCCCGCGGGTGGATTACGCCTTCTGATAAGGACTTTAAGAAAAGCGACGAAAAGATGTACAATCGTGAACTGGGAAGGCTGAGACTTTCTCTGAAGGCAGGTCTTGCCGAAAACCCGAAGGGGCTTATTGCAGCACTTCATTATCCGCCCGAGGAGGGTTTTCTGGAAATTCTTGATGAATTTGACGTAAAGTATTGCATTTACGGACATCTGCACGGAAGGCAGGCAACGGGACATGTGCCGAAACGGGAAAATTACCGTTTGGTTTCCTCTGATTTTTTAAAATTTAAACCGCTGAAAATTGATATTTAAGCCTCTGTGCAGAAGCATGGAGGTTTATTTATGTTAAAGGAATGTAAAGAACAGGTTAAGTCTTGGTAAAATTTTTGTTGATTTAAGACGGAAAATGTGCTAATATCAAAATGTATGGAAAATTTGGCATATAGGAGGACATTTATGGATATTTTCTCTATACTTACTTTAGCAGGCGGTCTTGGCTTGTTCCTTTACGGTATGGATGTAATGGGAGACAGCCTTAAAAAACTGGCAGGTGGCAAGCTTGAGCTTATTCTTTCAAAGCTTACGGCAAACCGTTTTATCGGCTTCCTGCTTGGTTTCTTTGTTACTGCAATTATTCAGTCTTCGTCCGCAACAACTGTTATGCTTGTTGGTTTTGTAAACTCCGGCATAATGAAATTGGGACAGACAATTTCCGTTATTATGGGTGCAAACGTAGGTACCACCGTCACATCATGGCTTTTAAGCTTATCGGGTATTGACGGCTCCGGTGCTATATGGCTCAAGCTTCTTAAGCCCACCTCTTTTACGCCTGTACTGATGATTGTCGGCGTCATCATGATTATGGTGTGTAAGTCAGATAAAAAGAAGAATATTGCAACAATTCTTATAGGCTTTGCAGTTTTAATGTTTGGTATGGACATGATGAGCGATGCTATGGGCGGACTGAAGGATGATCCTTCCTTCCAGCAGCTTCTTATTGCTTTTGAAAACCCCATTCTTGCAATCCTCGCAGGTACATTGCTTACTGCAATTATTCAGTCTTCGTCTGCATCTATCGGTATCCTGCAGGCACTGGCACTTTCCTGTGACATACCCTTTACGGTGGCAATTCCCGTTATTCTCGGTCAGAATATCGGTACAACAATAACACCCGTTATTTCTTCTATCACAGGCAATACCGAGTCAAAGAGAGTGGCAATATCCTGTGTATACATCAAGATTTTAGGTGTTACAATATTCTATACTGTATTTGCACTTCTTAACCATTTTATAGGCTTCTCCTTTATGGAAGGTAATGCCACAATCGCAAGCATTGCCACAATTCATACCGTATATAATTTCTTTGCGGCATTTGTTCTTATCTGGTTTAGTAAACCTATCGCTAACCTTGCAATCAAAACAATCAAGTCAAAGAAGCAGGAGACAGTTTCCGAGTTTGGTATTCTGGACGACAGATTCCTTACAATTCCTTCCTTCGCGGTTGAAAAGTGTCGTGAAATGGTATGCACAATGAGCATGAAGGCCCGTGATGCTGTAATTGATGCCACAAGCCTTATTGATAAGTTTGACAAGGAAACACTTGACAGTATTATTGAAAGTGAAAATCATATCGACGTATACGAGGACAAGATTTCTACTTACCTTGTAAAGCTTGCAAAGAGTAATCTTCCTGCTAACGAGGGTAGAATCACAACTGAGCTTTTACAGTGCATCAATGATATTGAACGTATAAGTGACTATTCGGCAATTATTGCACAGCATTTTGAAGAAATTGACCGTAATCACCTTAAGTTCTCCGAGGCAGCTCTTTTCGAGCTTAAAACTATTGCTTCTGCCGTTAATGAGCTTATCACAATGACTCATGAGGCATTTGAGAAGGATGACCTTGAGCTTGCGAGAAACGTTGAGCCCTTAAGACAGGTTGTTGACAGATTAAAGGTTAAGATTAAGACAAGCCACGTTGTACGTCTTCAGGAAGGCAAGTGCTCCATTGAAATGGGTCTTATTCTTTCTGACCTTCTTAACGAATACTCCCGTGTGGCTGACCACTGCTCCAATGTTGCAGTTTGTATGCTTGAAATTGAACGCGGAAGCATGGAAGCTCACGGACATCTCAACAACATGGTTAATACAGAGGAATTCTATTCAGAAAAGTATCAGATGTATAAGGAAAAGTATTCCATCGTAAGATAAAACTTGAAATAAAATTACATAGTGGTATAATAAAGGTGGGGCTTGGCTCCATCTTTATTTTTGTATCGGAGTGATTATATGGACTTTGCAATTTTGGATTTTATACAGAATTTTCTGAGATGCACTTTCCTTGACGAGATGCTTTCATTTATAACACATCTCGGGGACGGCGGGCTTATATGGATAGCTGCAGGTGTTGTAATGCTCTTTTCAAAAAATACAGAAAATGCGGTGTTATGGTGCTTATGAGTCTGGCACTTTGTGCTATTATAACCTCGGGTGTTATAAAGCCCCTGGTGGGAAGGTTACGCCCCTTTCAGATTAAGGATATTGTACCTTATATAGCACCTCCCGGAGGCTATTCGTTCCCCTCGGGACATACATCCTCATCCTTTACGGCAGCAACAGCAATATTTTTATGCCACAGAAGGGAAGGGGCAATAGCATACGTCCTTGCGGCTTTAATAGCTTTTTCAAGGCTTTATTTCTATGTGCATTTTCCCACAGATGTGCTTACGGGTGCACTGCTGGGAATTCTGTGTGCTTTTGCGGTAAATAAATTTACTTCAAAGCACTTGAAGAAGCTTTAAATTTAAAGTATAATAATATTATTAATTTTAAGGAGTGGTAAAAATGAAAAAAGTAATGGCGTTAATCATTGCATTTGCCATGATTATTGCTGCAGTGCCTGCCAATGCGGCAGATTTGTTCTACGATGTTAATATCGTAATTGACGGCAAGGCAATTGAGGGCGGAAATGCCTACATTGATGGCGGTACAACATGGATAAAGAAGGCAGTGCTTGATGATGCAATCGGTCAGGTTATTGTTCCTGATGATGAAGGTGAATTTGTTGCAATACGAGCAATATGCGAAGAACGTGGAATGAAAGTAGAGTGGACACAGGAGACACAAACTGTTACAATTACAAGCCCCGAAGCAGAAGCAATCGGTGGCAAATATTATGCCATTACAAACGTTGCCACAGGCAAAAAGCTTGCAACAGTTGATTTTAACCGCGAAAATAATGCGAAGCTTACAACAGTTGAAAGTGATATTACAGATGATGTTACCTGGAGATTGGGCACAATGGGCGAAATGAAGTTCAATTTGTCCAATGCAGGAAGCGGTAAGTCTATCGACGTGCCCAGTGCAAGTAAGGATTCCGGCAAGGAGCTTATTACATATACCTCCAACGGTGGCGGTAACCAGTGCTGGAACTTTGAAGAGGTTGAAGAAGGCGTTTACATGCTCCGTGTTGACCATTCCGGCCTTTATATGGATGCCTCCGGTGAAGTTCTTGTTCAGGCTGAAAAGGCAGATAGTGACTATCAGAAGTGGACACTTACATATGTTAAGGACTCTATGCTCAATAAGGTTGTTGAATCCGAAGGCTTTAAACTGGTTGCTCCTGTTCTGCAGGATGGCTTTAAGAGATATATGTTCGGCAAGCTTCCTGCGTGCTATACAGTAGCAAACAATGCTGAAAGCTACTTTGTTGAAAACGATTTTGAAAATGCAACACCCCAGCTGCAGGCTGAAATGATTAAGACTGTATCAAGCTATACGGCTTACGGTCAGGTAACAGGGGACAAGCAGAACCGTGAAAGTGCACCCTATGAAATTACAGGTGTAACTGTTGATGAAAACTACGACATCTGGAGAGGAAGCCGCGAAAAGGTATGGATTCACTCCGTTAAGATGGAAGGTGACGTAGAAGGTCAGGTGCATGAGTTTGTTATGGTAACAAATGAAGAAGGCTCAGGCATGATCAAAAAGATGATTGAGGGTCTTGGTGCATTCCCCTACGCAGTTCGTCAGTATGTAAAGAGAGTTATCTGGAAGAAGGGCGACAATGCCAACAACTACAACGGCGGCGGCGACACAATCTGGGCAAGACTTAATTTTGAACCCTCTGCAAATGCAGTTATTCAGACCTTTGCACACGAATTGGGTCATATACTGGATACAAATCAGCTTGAGGATATGCGTATATGGTCATGGGCAGAGGCTATGGACGCTGTGCCCGTGTCAAGCTACGGCTCATCCAACCAGGCAGAGGACTTGGCTGAAATGCATCGCCTTTACTGGACAACACTTGATAAGGACACAGAAAAGGCTGTAGGCGAGGTTTATCCTAACCGTCTTAAGGTTTTAAAGGGCTTATTATACCGTGCAGACAGCGTTTATTATGCAGACTTCAAGGACTGTGAAGACTTCATTTTAGACCTTAAGGCAGAGATTGACTCCTACGGTAATGTTGATACAGCCAAGGAGCTTTCTCTTGACAAGTATTATAAGATTACAGACCCCAACACAGGTCTTGCATGGGCAATTGAAAATTCTTCCATGGACAATACTGCAAAGCTTATCCTTGAAGACTATACAGGTGCAGATAATCAGCTTTTCTATGTTGAAAATTCTGCAGGACTTGTTAAGTTTTATAATAAGAACAGTGATATTCCCGTTCAGCTTCATACAAGTGCTATGTACAACAAGCCCCTTACACAGTATGGCGGTCAGTGGGCTGTTGATGAACGTCTTGAGCTTGAGGCGGCAGAGGGCGGCTTTAAGATGTACTCGAAGCGTTATACACTTGGTGTTACAGCAGTAACAGAGGGTGTTGGCGAAGGCTTTGTTCCTTATGTTGGTCAGGATGCTGAAAGTGATGTATGGGCAATTGAGGCAGTTGCTGACCGTGAAGGCGTAACAAGATACGAAATTACGGCTAACGGTAAGTATCTTACGGGCACACCCTTTGGCTTTGCCCAAGAAAAAGACGGAGATAATACAACCTGGATGCTTATGAAGGTTGGCGAAGATGCATTTACAATCGTTAACATGGGCACAGGCAAGGCTATTGACATTTCCGGCGGTAATACTGCAGCAGGTGCAAAGCTCATAACATATGATTTGTCCAAGAATGACAATCAGCTTTTCTACATGGAAAAGCTTGATGGTGGCTATAACCTTAAGATGAAGCACAGCGAGCTTTACCTTACTGTAAACGAAGACGGTACAATTACTCAGGAAGCAAAGGACGCTTCAAAGGTTCAGCTTTTCGTATTTGATATTGTTGAATAAAAAATTTAAAGTGGTGCTGCATAACAGCACCACTTTTTGCATAAAAATCTTGAAAAAGTGGTAAAGATATGGTAAAATAAATCAACATAATTGATTTTACCGAAATTTGAAGGAGGATTTTTATGGCATTTGAAACAGTAAAGTACGGCACAAAAAGAAATAACTTGTTTTTGCGTGCAGCGAAAGGGCATTTTGCAACAAGTGACCGCCATTGTAACTATTACATAGACGTGGTGGCACAGAAGGCAAGGCTTTCAGAAGCTCAGGCTATTGCGAAGGAGCTTCATTCATATATTTACCACAATACCATGGTTGATACGGTGCTTTGCCTTGACGGCACAGAGGTTATCGGAACATGCCTGGCTGACCAGCTCACAAGGTCTGATTACATGAGCGTGAATGCTCACAATTCCATTTACGTTATTGAGCCAGAAATGACAAGTGCAAACATGCTTCTTTTCAGAGACAACATTGTTCCCATGATAAAGAACAAGAACGTGCTTATTGTAGCTGTTTCTTATTCTTCGGGCAGAACGGTGGAAAGTGCAGTGGAAGCGGTACAGTATTACGGCGGTAACGTATCGGGCGTTTGCACAATCCTTTCCGCAATTGAAAAAACAAAGGGCGGTATACCGATTTATTCCTGCCTTGACCCGGTTATGATGGGGGATTATAAAACCTATAAGCCCCATGATTGTCCCTGGTGCAAGGAAGGCAAGAAAATTGATGCACTTATAAACGGTTACGGATATTCACTTTTGAAATAACTATTAAGCCATCCATGTGATGGCTTTTTGGTTTATGAGGGTGTGGTTATGTATTATGTATATATTTTAAGGTGCGAGGGAAACTCACTTTACACCGGCATAACACGGGATGTTGAAAGGCGTTTTCGTGAGCATTGCGAGGGATTGGGTGCAAAATACACCCGTTCACATAAGCCCCTGGGTGTTGAAGCAGTATGGGAGATTGAGGAAAAGGGCAGTGCCTTAAAGCTGGAATGTCACATAAAAAAGCTGAAACGAGAGGTAAAAGAGAAGCTTATAGATAGGCGTGAGGCAGAGTTTTTGTTGCCTGAGGGTGAAAATGTGGTGATTTTCAGACGCATTCTTTAGTTTGCACGAAAAACTAATATTGACATTTAAAGCGTTTTAAGGTATAATGGATAAGATGATTTTATTTTGGAGGTAATTATTATGAAAAAGATTTTATCTTTGATGCTTGCAGTAATTATGTGCTTTGCTTTTGCTGCATGCGGAACAAACGAAACAGTTGAAGAACCCACAGATGCTACAGGTGCAGTTGAAGGTAAGCACTTTGCAATTGCTACAGACATGGGCTTTTCTCCCTTTGAATTCCAGGATGCTGAAGGTAACATCGTAGGTATCGATATGGACATTCTTGCAGCAATCGCTGAAGATCAGGGCTTTACATATGACCTTCAGTACATTGGCTGGGATGCAGCAATCGCTGCTTGTCAGGCAGGTCAGGCTGACGGTATGATCGCAGGTGCTTCCATCACAGATGCAAGAAAGGAATCCGGTTGGATTTTCTCTGATGGTTACTACGAAGCAACTCAGGGTATGGCAGTAGCTGCTGACAGTGCAATTGCAGGCTTTGCTGACCTTAAGGGCGAAACAGTAGCAGTTAAGATTGGTACAATGAGCCAGTCCTATGCTGACAGCATTAAGGATGAATACGGCTTTGATGTTATGACTCTTGAAACATCTGCTGACATTTATCAGGCAGTTATGACAGGTACAGCAGCAGCTTGTATGGATGATACACCTATTCTTAAGTACTCCATCAAGACAGGTGCTCTTGACATGAAGTTTGTTGAAGGCACAGAAAACGAACCCGCTCAGTACGGCTTCGCAATCTTCAATGCAGACAATCAGGAACTTGTAGACCTTTTCAATGCAGGTCTTGAAAATATCCGTGCAAACGGCAAGTACGACGAAATCCTTGCTAATTATCTTGGTTAATAACTGATTATAAGGGCATTGGATTTTCCGATGCCCTTATCCACTTTATGGAAGGACGTTGCCCCGTGGTTCGTATTATAGAAACATATGGTCAGATGCTGACGGTAGCAATGGGACATACCCTGCTTCTTGCTTTGTGGGGTTTGTTGTTCGGTTGCATTTTAGGTATCGTTTTCGGTCTGATGAGCGTAGTTGACAATAAAATATCGAGAACAGTATCGGCAATCTATGTAAACCTCATAAGAGGCGTGCCTATGATTGTACTGGCATACTTTGTTTATTTTGGTTTTCCCCTTTTGTGGAACAATATTTTAAACCTTGACTCTCTCTGGGGAGTAAAGCTTGTTCTTTCGCCTCTTACAGCAGGTACAATATGTCTTGCTCTTAACTGTGGTGCCTATATGTCTGAAATTATCCGTGCAGGTATTCAGGCGATTGACCCGGGCCAGATGGAGGCTGCAAGAAGCTTAGGTCTTTCTTACTGGAGAAGTATGTTCCGCGTTGTACTGCCTCAGGCAATCAAGAACATGATTCCCAGCATTGTAAACCAGTTTATTATTACTTTGAAGGATACTTCTATTCTGTCGGTTATCGGTTTCCCGGAACTGGTAAATACAGCAAAGAACGTTGTTGCAAGCACATTCCTTTCTTTCCAGACATGGGGTATTGTTGCAGTGATGTATCTTGTTGTTATCCTTGCTTTGCAGCAGGTTGCAAAGGCGTTAGAGAGGAGATTGAACCGTGGCCGCTGATAAGAATAATATAAAAATTCATGTTGAAAACTTAAAGAAGAGCTTTGGTCATCTTGACGTATTAAAAGGCGTTTCCACCGATATTTATGAGGGCGAGGTTGTTTGTATTATCGGCCCCTCAGGCTCGGGCAAATCAACCTTTTTAAGATGCCTTAACCGCCTTGAAGCTGCAACAGACGGCGAAATTGTGGTTGACGGCTTCCGCATTAATGAAAAGAAGCTTAATATCAACAAAGTGAGAGAGAATATCGGCATGGTATTCCAGCACTTTAACCTTTTTGCAAACATGAATGTTATAGACAACCTTACACTTGCTCCCGTTGACCTTAAAAAGGCAACAAAGGAGGAAGCTGTAAAGAGAGGCATGGAGCTTCTGGAAACTGTTGGTCTTTCCGACAAGGCAGAAAGCTACCCCAGCCAGCTTTCAGGTGGTCAGAAGCAGAGAGTTGCCATTGCAAGAGCTTTGGCAATGAACCCCGATATAATGCTTTTTGACGAGCCTACAAGTGCACTTGACCCCGAAATGGTTGGTGAAGTTCTCGCTGTTATGAAAAAGCTTGCAAGAGACGGCATGACAATGGTTGTTGTAACTCACGAAATGGGCTTTGCAAGAGAGGTTGGCGACAGAGTTCTCTTTATGGATGGCGGTGTTATTTTGGAAGAGGGTACTCCTGATGAGATTTTCTCGAACCCCAAGCACCCCAGAACAATTGACTTTTTAAATAAGGTATTATAATTTATAAGGCACTTACTTGTGTAGGTGCCTTTTTGCTTGACTATTTTTTTATAAAGTGGTAAAATACCATAGAATATTAAAAGAAAGAAGAATGCATTATGACTAAGGTAAATATTATATCGGGCTTTTTGGGTGCAGGTAAGACAACCTTTATAAAAAGGCTTATCGGCGAAGTGTTCAAGGGCGAAAAGCTTGTTTTAATTGAAAATGAATTTGGTGAAATAGGCGTTGACGGCGGTTTTCTGCAGGACGCGGGCATTGAAATTACTGAAATGAATTCAGGCTGCATCTGCTGCAGCTTAGTTGGTGACTTTACAAAGGCACTTGAGGAAACAGTTAAAACCTATAACCCTGACAGAATTATTATTGAGCCCAGTGGCGTTGGTAAATTAAGTGACGTTATTGCCGCTGTAAACAATACAGAAAACGAAGATATTAAGGTTGACAGCTGTATTACCGTTGCAGACTGTACAAAGTGCAGAATGTACAGAAAGAACTTCGGTGAATTCTATGAGGACCAGATTTTATACTCCAACTGTGTACTTTTGACAAGAACAGACAAGGCAACAGAGGAAAAGATTGAGCAGGCAGTTGAAATAATCCGTGATATTAACAAGGATGCAAACATAATTACAACACATCTTGACTCCCTTTCAAAAGAAAGCATTCTTGAGGCATTTACAAAGGGTAAGATGGAGGAGGAGCTTCTCAGCGAAGCTATGCATGCTCACAGTGAGCACGAGCATCACCATCATCACGAGCACGATGAACACTGTGACTGCGGATGCCATGAGCACGAGCATCATGAGCACCACCATCATGACCATGATGAGCACTGCGACTGCGGATGCCATGAGCACGAGCATCACCATCATGATCATGATGAACACTGCGACTGCGGATGCCATGACCACGAGCATCATGAACATCACCATCATCACCATGCTGACGAAGCCTTTACATCCTGGGGCTTTGAAACTGTTAAGAAGTACACTAAAGAAGAAATCGAAAATATACTTACAGAGCTTGACGGCGGTGAATACGGCATGATTTTACGCTCAAAGGGTATGCTGCAGTCTCCTGACGGAGGATGGGTATACTTTGACTATGTTCCTCAGGAGCACGATATAAGAGAAGGCAGTGCATGCTATACAGGTAAGGTTTGTGTAATTGGTGCAGAGCTTTGTGAAGAAAAGCTCGGTGAGCTCTTTAAGAGAGGTTGATTGAAATGTTCGGACAGAAAAAAGTTCCCGTTTTTATAATTAACGGATTTCTGGAAAGCGGTAAAACAACGTTTATCAGAAATGCAATAGTGCAGGACCCTAAAATGCAGCGTGAAAAGGTGCTTCTTATTGTGTGCGAAGAGGGCGAGGTTGAGTTTGAAAACCTTCCCGACAACATGAAGGTTCACTATATCGATTCAAAGGAAGACGTGAGAAGCGACGTTTTCGGAAAGCTGAACGAAAAGTATAAGCCCACCTTTGTTATTATTGAATATAACGGCGTTTGGGGCATGCAGACACTTTATCAGACACCTATGCCCAAGACCTGGGGTCTGGCTGACCAGATGACGATTGTTGATGCCACAACCTTTGAAACCTATTTTAACAACATGAAGAGCATTTTTGCAGACATGCTCCGCTCTTCAACCTCTGTTATAATGAACCGTTGTACAAGAGAGGACAACTTCAAGTTTTATAAGGACTCCATCAAGCGTACATCACCTCAGTGCGAAATTATGTATGTGAGCGATGTAGAGGGTATACTTGATATTATGCTTGAGGAGGATTTGCCCTACAGCCTTACAGACAGTGTGATTGTGCTTGATAAGGACACCTATGTAACATGGTATATTGACATGATTGACAATCCCGACCGCTACGAGGGTAAGGTTGTGGAATACATTGCTCAGGCGGCACGACCTGATTATTTCAGAAAGGGCTATTTCCTTACGGGTAACATGGTTATGACCTGCTGCGAGGATGATATGCAGTTTTTGGGCTTTGTGTGCAAGTATGACAAGGCTGAAATGGTTGAGGAGGGCGGCTATGTAAGAGTGAGAGCTGAAATCCACACAGAAAGTGCTCCCGAGTACGATGAAGAGGCAGGTCCCGTGCTTCACGCTTTAAGTGTTGCACCGGTGGCAAGACCTAAAAAATAAGAATAATATAAAACAAGATGCCCATAATAACCATAGAATGGAGGAGTTCGATGGATTATTTACGGGCATTTTTAGTTGGCGGAGCATTTTGCGCCATAGGACAGATACTGATTGATAAAACACGCCTTACGCCTGCAAGGATACTGACGGGGTTTGTTTGTGCAGGGGTAATACTTTCGCTTATAGGTGTATATGAGCCCTTAGCCGATTTTGCAGGGGCAGGTGCAAGCGTGCCTCTCACGGGCTTTGGGCATAATCTGTTCCTTGGTGTGAAGGAGGGCATCCGTGAAAACGGCATTTTAGGTATACTGACGGGGCCACTTACAGCAGCATCGGGAGGGATATGTGCTGTTGTGGTTTTTGCTCTTATTGCAGCTTTTGTGTCGAAGCCTAAGATGAAGTAAAGAGTTTTGGGGAAAATGCAATATTTAGTTGAAAAGAAAAGTGAGATATGATACAATATATTGAGTGAAGTTATGGGCATATATCACTCTACAGAAAGGTATGATGACATGAAAAGAGAAAAATGCGTTGTAATAGGAAGCGGATTTGTAGGCTCAACAATTGCATATACACTGGCAATCAAGGGAATTTTCGATGACCTTGCAATTATAGATATAAACCAGGACAAAGCAGAGGGTGATGCCATTGACATCAGCCATGGCGGTGCTTTTGTAAAGCCTGTACAGATTTCCTCGGGCGATTATAAGCTTTGTAAGGGTGCAGACGTTATTATTATAACTGCAGGCGTTGCACAGAAGCAGGGTGAAACACGACTTGACCTTTTACAGAGAAATATTGCAGTTTTCAAAAACATAACCGATAACATAAAGGCAGCGGTTGACAACGAGCCCATAGTTATGGTTGTTTCCAACCCGGTTGACATTTTAACCTATATTACATGGAAAATGCTCGGTTTTTCCAAAAACAAGGTGTTTGGTTCCGGCACTGTGCTTGACACATCGAGAATGAAATATCTTTTGGGTAAAACAGCGGGCATTGACGTGAGAAATGTTCACACCTATGTAATAGGTGAGCACGGCGACAGCTCTGTTGCAGCATGGAGCAGTACAACAATTGCAGGCTTAAGCCCTGAACAGTTCAATCTTCGCCATCCTGAGGTTAACCTTTTAGGCTTACCCCACCAGGTTAAGGAAGCGGCTTATGACGTTATTGATAAAAAGGGTGCAACCTACTATGCCATTGCACTTGCAGTTGCGAGAATCTGTGAGGCACTTACCGGGGATGAAAGGTCTGTTTTGACAGTTTCGCCCATCCTTGAGGGTGAATACGGTATGAACGGTATTGCTCTTTCAGTGCCCTGCATTGTTGGTGTTAACGGCGTGGAAGAAATTATTGAGCTTGACCTGAGCGATATTGAAATGCAGGGGCTTAAGCAGAGCAGTGAAATTATGTCGAAGCTTTTGAGAGAAGCGGGGTTCTGATTGGAAGGAAGTAGTGCATTTTGGCAGAGAGCATAGCACGTTTTATAAAAAAAATAGCGTTAGCGCTATTTTACATATTGATTTATTTTGCCTTTCTTCATCTTTTGTTCGGACAGGTTGAGTTTCTGGAAGAGGATGCCGAAAACTACGGTGAGCTTGTAACTATACTTGCATCGGTAGCATCAATGGCGGTTTATCTTGTGATTCTGTACTTAAGAGAAGTAAAGGTTACGAGGTACATTAAAATTAAAAATGTAACCCTTCTTGATGCGGTACTGGCACTTATGCTTGCTTTCGGATACCGTATACTGACAGGTGCATACCTGATGTGGTCTGCGGATAATGTGCCTATGCTTCAAAGGTCCTTAGAGGGGGCACAGAGCGGTTATAATTTAAACACAATGACAACCCTTGGGATAGTAAGTGTGGTTGTTTCTGTGTGCATTGTGGCACCAATTTTTGAAGAAGTGCTTTTCAGAGGGCTAATACTTGGTGAGCTTAAGAGAGCTATGCCCGACGGCTTTGCAATTGTGCTGCAGGCGGTGCTTTTCGGCCTGGCTCATGCTGTGCTTGCACAGTCAATTTTTGCTATGGTGTATGCTCTTATTTTAGGTGTACTTTACCTTAGGGTGAAAAATATAGCTGTTGTAATTTTAGCACATGTGTTTTTCAATATAAGCAGTGTGCTTGAAGTTAAAAATGCAGATATGATAAATCAGATGTTTGTGACGGGTCTTTTACTGACCATGTCATCCATAGTGATTTTCTTTTACATTTACAAAAGAAAAAAGCCTGCTTCGACAGCAGAAATTACGGGAGGCAATATCAATGTTTGAAGAAAAAAGAACTAAAACACAGGTAAGAATAGGCAGGGTGGATTATGTTATATCCTCCACAGCCGATGAAGCATATGTAAAGAACGTTGCAGAATATGTTGACAATAAGCTTAACGAGCTTACAAGAAGCGACAGAAGGCTTTCCAACGTGATGGCGGCAATTCTTACTGCGGTTAACACAGCAGACGAGCTTTTCCGCTCAAGGGAGGACGGCGAAACACTTCGCGGTCAGCTGTTGCAGTATGCCGATGAAGCAGGTGCGCTTAAGGCACTTACACAGAAGCTTCAGGCGGAAAACAAGCGTCTTACAGATGAAAATAATGCTCTCAAGGGTCAGAATGCAAGGCTTGAAGGTGAGCTTAAGCAGTACAGAAGGAACGGAAGACGATGAGGAAAATAGAGCTCCTGGCACCTGCAGGCGGAGTTGAGGCTTTGCATGCAGCAGTGCAGAATGGAGCAGATGCCGTATATTTAGGTGAAAAAAGCTTCAGTGCGAGGCAAAGTGCGGCTAATTTTACCCAAAGTGAGCTTCACGAGGCTGTAAGGTATGCCCATGAAAGAGATGTGGCTGTTTACCTTGCAATGAATACACTCGTTAATAAAAACGAGCTTCCTCTGTTTGAAAAGGGCGTTGCCATGGCGGCAGAGTGCGGTGTTGATGCACTTATTGTGCAGGACTTCGGCTGTGCGGAAATGGCGAGAAGCATTTGCCCTGAATTACCCATTCATGCAAGCACACAGATGAGTGCACATAATGAGAAGGATGTTGAATATCTTTTAAAGAGGGGCTTTTCCCGCATTGTGCTTGCCCGTGAGCTTGAAATGGAGGAAATTGAAAGTATATATAAAAACACAAGAGCATCCCTTGAGGTATTTGTTCACGGGGCTTTGTGTGTATGTGTATCGGGCCAGTGCCTTATGAGCTCCTTTATAGGGGGAAGAAGCGGCAACCGTGGTCGCTGTGCACAGCCCTGCAGACAGCTTTATTCCTCGGAGGGCAGAAAGGGTTATCTTTTAAGTCCGAGGGATTTATGCCTTATTGACGAGCTGGATACCTTAAAGAGGATAGGTGTTGACTCTTTAAAGATTGAGGGCAGAATGAAAAGCCCTGAGTATGTGGCAACGGTTACGGGAATGTACAGAAAATACCTTGATAACCCCAAAAAGGTATCGGGCGAGGATATAGAGGCTTTGAAGAGGATTTTTGTTCGTGGTGACGGTTTTACAAAGGCATATTTTGCCCATGTAAACACCCCGGATATGATGAATTATTCTCTTTCAAATGACGGTATTTCCTACAGAAGTGACAAGGATATACTGAAATTGGCACAATCAACCTACCGTGAAGGGGTTGAAAACAAAAAGGTGTCTGTAACGGGCTACTTAAGGATGAGAGATGGCGAGGAAACGATGCTTGTGCTCTCAGACGGGGTAAACAGTGCAACAAGCTACACTGCTGTTCCCGAAAAGGCGATTAACAGACCTCTTTCAGAGGTTGACCTTCAGGAGCGTATAGGCAAAATGGGGCAGACACCCTTCCGCCTTGAATATCTTGAGTGCGATATGGATAATGACCTTATCTTGAGTGCAAAGGATATAAATGCCTTAAGGCGTGACTGCACAGATGCTTTACTTGCAATGCGGGGAAAGGTTGAAGAGAAGAGTGTTACAGCCTTTGACTATGAATACACAAAAAGAAAGCGGGACGGATATAAGCTGTCTGTCAGTATAATGGATGAAAAACAGCTTGAAGGCTGTAAGGCTGCCGATTTTGTTTATATGCCTCTTCATATTTTTGAAAAGGTAGAAAAGAAGGATAACTACATTGTTGAGCTTCCGAAGGTGACCTATGATGTTACAGCATACATTGACCGCCTTAAACAGTGCGGAGCAAAGAGGGTTGCAGCATCCACCTACGGCACAGCAAAG
Organism: Clostridia bacterium; assembly: GCA_017440585.1. Classification (GTDB taxonomy): domain Bacteria; phylum Bacillota; class Clostridia; order UMGS1883; family UMGS1883; genus RGIG1927. The sequence goes on from JAFSGW010000017.1 coordinate 23,917, forward strand.
GAATTGATAAAGGCGGGCTTTGAATGCATAGGCAACTATGGACTTAATGTTTATAATGCCCTGAGTGCCTGTGAATATGCCCGTGAAGGCATAGGTCATATAACACTTTCGCCTGAGCTTACGGCTGATGAAATAAGGGAAATTACAAATAATACAGATGCTTTCTGTGAGGTCCTTGTGTACGGCAGGCAGATGATGATGACAACAAGAGCATGTCTTATAAAGGGCGTACGCAGAAAGTGTGACTGTGAAAAAGAATTAAGGCTCACCGACAAAACGGGTGCAACATTCCTTGTATATTCCGATAAGTGCGAGCATATAAATGCTGTTTACAACACTGCGGTAACCTTTATGGCAGATAAAAAGCATGTGCTCAACAGCCTGGGTGTTGATTGCATAAGGCTTGTATTTACGGATGAAACAAAGGATGAGGTAAAAAAAATTATTGCCATGTATAATGGTACGACAGAAATTGAGCTTCCGAAGAGCTTTACGCGAGGTTATTTTTCCAATGCAGGAAAAAACAGATAGAGAGGGAGATAGTAATGGGAAGATTGTTTGGTACTGATGGTGTTCGCGGTGTTGCGAATGAGCTTCTTACAAGCGAGCTTGCTTCAAAAATAGGAAAGGCAGGAGCGTGGGTGCTGTCAGGCGGCAGTGAACACAAGGTTAAGATTCTTATTGGCAGAGACACCAGAATTTCCGGACAGATGCTTGAGGCTGCATTAACGGCAGGCATTTGCTCTGTTGGTGCAGATGTTTACATACTTGGTGTTGCTCCTACACCTGCAGTGGCTTTCCTTACAAAAAAGTATGGCTTCGATGCAGGCGTGGTGGTGAGTGCATCCCACAACAGCTTTGAATTTAACGGCATTAAGTTTTTTGACAAAACGGGCTATAAGCTTCCCGATGAAACAGAAAACGAAATTGAAGCATATATTTTAGGCGAAAAGGATGGCATTCCCACACCTTCGGGCGAAAAGGTCGGCTGTGTGTATGATTTTTCGCATAAGCTTGACGACTATGTTGAAAAGGCTGTAAGCACAGCACCCTGCAATTTTGAAGGTAAGTTCTTTGTGCTTGACTGTGCAAACGGTGCCTCGGTAGGCACTGCGAAGAAAGCCTTTGAAGCCCTTGGTGCACGTGTTGAGGTATTATCCTGTGAGCCTGACGGAGTTAACATCAACGACAACTGTGGCTCCACACATATGGAAAACCTTGCAGAAAAGGTAAAGGAGCTTAAGGCAGATGCAGGCTTTGCCTTTGACGGTGATGCTGACAGAATGCTTGCTGTTGACGAAGAAGGTAACATTGTTGACGGTGACTGCATAATGGCAATCTGTGCCAACAACATGAAGAAAAAGGGCACACTTAAAAACAACACCCTTGTGGCGACAGTTATGAGTAACCTTGGCTTATTCATAATGGGCGAAAAATACGGAATAGATGTTTTAAAAACCAAAGTTGGTGACAGATATGTGCTTGAAGAAATGCTCAGGGGCGGTCATTCAATCGGTGGTGAGCAGTCAGGTCACGTTATTTTCCTTGACCATAACACAACGGGTGACGGTCTGGTAAGTGCTATTGCCCTTGCATCTGTTATGTGTGAAGAGGGTAAGTCTCTCTCTGAGCTTACAAAAATTATCGACATTTATCCTCAGGTGCTTAAAAATGCACGTGTTGCAAAGAGCGGTGACAATTCCTACAGCGAGGACGAGGTGATTATGGCTTCCATTGCTGCATTGGAGGAGAAGTTCTCCGGTGAAGGAAGAGTGCTTATACGCCCCTCGGGAACAGAGCCTCTTGTAAGGGTAATGATTGAAGGCAAGAACCAGGAAGAAATTACACGTGATGCCGAAGAGTTGGCAAAGCTTATTGAAGAGAGGCTGTCCTGATGGAACCCAAGGATTACATAATAGTTAAAATTGAAGGCGATTATGCCACACTTAAAGATGTGGAAACGGGCGGTGAGCTTTTTATAGCCATGGCACTGTTGCCACCGGGCTGTGACATAGGAACAAAGCTTCATTATGAGTTGTTTGAATATTCGGTTATGTAAAGGGTTAAAATATTGTTGGAGGTGATTGTAGTGAACCAGAAGAACAATCAGAACAACAATAACAATAACCAGCAGAACCAGAATAACCAGAACAACAAGCAGCAGAAGGAAAACAACAAGCAGCAGAAGCAGAATAACAAGAGTCTTTAAATAAGAAAAGCCCTCGGGTATCCCGAGGGCTTTTCTTATGCAAGGAATATTTCACGTTTTCTTAAGGATGCACTTATGCTTGGAAGAAGGGCGAGGATAAACGCCGCAATTTCCTCAGGGGATTTGTCGAAGCCACACTTTACCCACTGTTCAAGCATTCCCAATACGCCCATGAACATAAAGCGGAAGATATAGTCCTTATCCTCTTCGGAAACATTGTCGTGATAGTCGAGCTGGGCAAGTCGCTTTACAGCTACCTCAGAAAAGCGAACACGGAAGGAGTTATTGAAGTCGGGTCGCATAAGTATTTTAAAAAGCTCGCCGTTTGATTTCATGTAATGAAGAAACTCTGTAAGCCCTTCAACACGATTGCCTTTTATGCTTACCTTGGCAAGGCAGGTGTTGATTTTTTCAACGCTGTCGTTTTCGATTTCATCGCAAAGAGCAAACTGGTCCACATAGTGCAGATAAAAGGTGGAGCGGTTAACATCGGCGTTTTCGCAGATTTCCTTAATAGTAATCTTTGGAAGGGGCTTTTCCTTTAAAAGCTCAAGAAGACTTTCCTTGAGAAGTGTTTTGGTCATGGTAACCCGACGGCTTTCTTTCATGATGATTCTCCTTCTGAGTAGACAAAAATATTATAAGTGTCTATTTTACAACATAAACGCCATAATATAAACACAACACAACGAATTTTGAGCATCTGATTGTTGTTTTTTCGACACAGTGTCATTATAATATTTTTAGATTAAAAAGTCAATAAAGGAGATATAAAAATGAGCTATAGAATTGTTATGGACAGTGCAGGAGAAGTGAATGAAAGGCTTTCTGGCAAGGTTGTAAGCGTGCCTTTGACAGTAAGCATAAACGGCAAGGATTATATTGCCGACGAGAATATGGACATAGACACCTTCCGCAAGGAGGTAAGAGAGTCGAAGGAGCCACCAAGAAGCTCCTGTCCTTCACCTGATGCCTTCTGTAATGCTATCGGTGACTGCGACAGAGTGTATATAATTACTATCACAGCGGCACTTTCCGGCTCCTATAACAGTGCAAGACTGGGTCTTCAGATGCATCTTGGTGAAAACCCGGGAAAAAAGGGCTATGTTTTCAACTCTCTCAATGCTTCCGGCGGTGAAGCACTTGTGGCGGAAAAAATTATTGAGCTTGAGGAAAAGGGTCTTGAGTTTGAAGAAATTGTAAAAATCACAGAGGAATATATTCCCACAATTACAACAAACGTTGTGCTCGAGGATTTGAGCGTGCTTTACAAAAACGGCAGACTTTCAAAGGTTGCATACGTTGCGACAAGCATTATTGACCTTGTGGCAGTCCTTGGTCTCCGTGAAGGTGAGCTTGTAAAAATTGCTCAGGCAAGGGGCGTTAAGAGGGCTATAGCAAAGCTCACGGAAACAGCCATTGCCGATATTAAGGAAAGAGGCATTAAAAAGATTACCATTACACACTCTGCGGCACCTGAAAGGGCAGAGGCTTTAAAGGCGGCACTTGAAAAAGAAGTAGAGGCAGATATAGTAATTGTGCCTACAGGCGGTCTCATAAGCATGTATGCAGGAGAAAAGGGTCTTGTAATAAGTTATTAATATCGAAAGCGACATCTTACTGAAAAGATGTCGCTTTTATTTGTTTACACAAAGAGAAATTCCTTCTATAATAGTATTAAAGAATGGGGGAGTTTTTATGAAAAAGTTTATATCGATTGTTCTGGCGGGAATAATGTGTACAGGAGCTATACCTGCAATAGCAATGGAGGCTGATAATGTGACGGAAAATATTATTTATGTATCCCAAACAGGCTTGGATACAAACGAAGGCAGCTTTGAAAAACCGGTGCAGTCACTTAATGTTGCCCGTGACATGGCAAGAGAAATGGAAGGCGAGGTGGAGATTGTTCTTCGTGGCGGCGAATATGTTCTCGAAGAAACTCTCACACTTGATAAAAGAGACAGCAACGTAAAGTGGAAAAGCTATGAGGGCGAGATCGCCATTGTTACAAGTGCCCGTGATATAACAGACTGGACAATTCATGATGAAGAGAAAAACATTTATAAAGCAGAGCTTGAGGAAGGCTTTATGACACGTCAGGTGTATTTTAACGGCGAAAAGGCGAAGAGAAGCAGAAGCATTTCCTACAAGGGTGGCTACAGCAACCTTGACCGCACCTGCGAATTGGGCTTAAGGTCGCGTAACAGCAGAGAATTTTATTTTTACCGTAATGAGGTAGATAACTGGAACAATTTTGAGGATGTTGAAATACATCTTCTTTCCGCATGGGTTGACAATGTTTTCAGACTTAAAAAGTATGATGGCGAAAAGAACTTTTCGGAAACCACTGTTGATAACGGAGGAAGTGAGGGTGTAGTTTCTGCTGCTGCGGTAAAAATTCAGGATATTGAAGCAGAAAGAATTTTTAACCGTGCTCACCCCGACCTTACGGGTACAACACGCGGTTATGCATCCAGAAGCTATTATTACTTTGAAAACGCCTACGAGTTTATTGATGAGGACCTGGAGTGGTATATTGATAAGCATACAGATACCATTTATTTCAAGGCTCCTTCGGGCGTTGATATGAACAAGGCAAGAATTACTGTGCCTACATTGGAAACCCTTATCAATATTGAAGGCGACAAGGAAAACAAAGCCGAAAATATTACCTTTGAAAACATTACATTTGAATGCACAACATGGACACTCCCCGGTGAGGAAGGTCTTGTTGGGGCTCAGGCGTGCCAGTACACATTAACTACAACATTGGACAATAAAACAACAGTGTATCATATTCCTGCGGGCTTTTATGCCACATATGCGGATAACCTCCTTGTGAAAGGCTGTACCTTCCGCAAAATGGGTGCGATGGGGCTTGACTATTATGAAGGTGTGACAAACAGCAATATTTTTGAAAACGAGGTTTATGATGTTGCGGCAACGGGTATTTCAATTGCCAAGTTCGTGCAGGACGAAAAAACGGAGTATCACACTGCTTATAACCCCTCAGATAAAAGAGAAATCACAAAAAACATTAATGTTATAAATAATAAGGTGCATCATATAGGCACAGAATACGAGGGGGCTGTAGGTATTGCGGCAGGCTATCCCGAGCATATTATAATTGCACATAACGACATTCATAATGTGCCTTATTCTGGTATTTCCGTAGGCTTTGGCTGGTCTGATGCAGATAATGCCATGAAGCACAATATGATTTTTGCAAACAAGCTTGTTTCTTTGGGTGAGGTGCTTTGTGACTTTGGCGGTATTTACACTCTTTCAAAACAGCCCGGCAGTGTTTGTGCACGTAACTTTATGGATAATATAAAGAGAAAGGCATGGTTTGACTATGCCTATGCGGCAATGTATTTTGACGAGCAGACAGAAGGATATGTAATTGAAGACAACCTTTTGGTGAACATTGGCTCCGATGCATGGGGCGGTGGAATTAATTTCAATGGCTGTAAGAGCAAAAATACCCTCAGGACAAATTATGTAAATAAACCGATTGATACAAACGAAACAACACTTGCAGTATATAATGAGGCAGGTGTGCAATCTGTTGAAAGTGATGTGCTTGTAAAGGAAGCAGAGGAATACCTTGATAAAATAATAAACCCCGAGGAGCCCTATGACGAAGCAGATTATATGGTGCACAGAGAAATTATGCCCATAAAGGCTACTGCAACAAGGGCAGATAGCGGAAGTGATGCATCCTATGCAATTGATAGAAACGGAAACACATCCTATAAGCTTTCCGGGCAGACAGCAGAGAGTGCAAAAAATGAATATCTCTTAATTGAGCTTGACGGTAAGAGTGTTGTTGACAGCATTGTGATTGATAAAGAATATCATGCAGGCGGTATTAATGAATATGACTACTGGGCAGACTGGTGTATGGCGGTAGGCTGTGAGCTTCAGGGCTCTGTGGATGGTACAACGTGGAAAACAATAGGTGTTATGAATACCTGGCCCGACGGTGTGACAGAGCCTGAAAGTGAGGTGTTTAACCTTGCAGAGCCTATGGCGTATAAGTACATAAGATACATCAGAACAACCGTTAAAAAGAGCGGTGATTACGGCTACTGGCTCTGGAGCTCTTCTGACGGAGGAAACCGTTTGAACATAAAAGAAATTAGCTTCTTTGGTTCAGTACCCTCCACAAGGCTTGAACCGATTAACGTAACTGCAACGGGCTGTGACGAAGACAGCGACCCTTCCTATGCAACAGACGGAAACCATAAAACCGTGTATACCCTTTCAAATCAGACAGCTGACAGCATGAAGGATGAGTACCTTCTTCTTGAGCTTGACGGAAAGAGAACAGTTGACAAGATAATTATCCGCAGACAGTTTAATGCGGCAAACGGCACGGTGAATAACTACTGGTATGACTGGGGTCTTGCGGTAGGCTGTGAGCTTCAGGGTTCCTTTGACGGTGAACAATGGGAGACAATTGCAGTTATGAACACCTGGCCTGACGGAAAGGGAGAAACAACCAAGGAGGTATTTGAGCTTCAAAAGCCTGCTAAGTATAAATATGTGAGATACATAAGAACAAAGTACAAAACAGGCAGTGATTACCTTGTATGGCTCTGGAAAAATACCGATGGAGGAAACAGACTGAATGTTAAGGAAATTGAGCTTTATTCAGCCCAGAGACCGGGAATTTCCTCTGTTAATGAGGAAGGAAAAGAAATTAAGGTAGAGCTTGAAAATGTTTTTGAAGCAAAGGGTGTGCTCTGTGTAGCCTTCTATAATGAGGATGAGCTTTTGAATGCGGAAACAAAAATGGTTGAAGAAGGAAAGACAGAGTATTACTTTAAAAAGGCAGATGGGGCAAAGAAAATCAAGGCAATGATAATTGACCTTGAAAAGGCGGAGCCCCTTTGTGAGTGTAAGATAGCGAGCGAGGAGGAAATAAAATGAAACGAATAGTTTCTGTTATACTGGCAGGAATGCTGACACTTTCGTGCATTCCAATGATTGCAAACGGAGCTGGTACTGACATGAAGCCTTATAAAAAAGGTAATTTTGTAAATAGCTATAATCCGATTATAAGCCGTATGGTAAACAGCGGGACCCGTGCATGGCGTGACGGTATGATTTCGGGCAACGGCAGGACGGGTTATGTTACAAGCGGTGAGCCTTATTCCGATGCATTTATATTTCAGAATATATTCTTTAACTTTCCCACAAATCAGCCCAGATACACACCCACGGAGCTGACGGGACAGCTTGAAGAAGCAAGAGAGAATGTCTTTAACCTTAACGATGACTGGAAAATAAAGGATCAGTATGGTAACACGAGAAAGAGAACCTTCTTTTATTCCTACCATCCGGGGGCACAGCTCCGCCTTACAAGCAGCTATAAGGACACGGAGAAGGACTATATCCGCTGGACAAACTACGAAACTGCGGAAACGGGCGTTAAGTTTACAGATAAGTACGGCACATGGGAAAGGGTGAGTTTTACATCACGCCCCGATGATGTGACAGTTACAAAAATGGAAAAGTCCTCGGAAGGAGAGCTTGTCAACATGACCGTTTCCATAGACGATATTGAAACTATGGCAAAGGGCTGGGACGGTTTTTCTGAAATAAGCCGTATGAAGTACAAAAAAATCGTACCCGATGACTGTTCATATATTGCTCAGTTTGCAAAATACCCTGCATACAGCGGAAGTGAGCTGTACGACGGCGGTTATGCCACTGTTACGTACATTATTGCAGAGGGTAAGGATGCAAAGAAAACAAGGGTTGAAACTGCAAACAATGAGTCCTATTTCACGGGCAAAAACTATGCGGTAAAAATTGAAAACGCTGAAGCGGTTTACCTTATTACTGCGGTGGACAGAACCTTTAATATGACAGGTCAGTCCACGGGCGATGTTATGACAAAATTTGTGAATATGACAAGTTACCCCTTCCTTGACGAAATGGTTGAAAAGCTTGAGGACGTTAAGGAAAAGTACACGGAAGATGGAAGCTTCAGCTACGAAAAAATACTTGAGCCTTCTGCAAAAATACAAAGTGAGGCTATTAATAATGTGAGCTTTGAGCTTGCAGGTGATGAGGAGTATGCATCCTACGATAATAATGCACTCATAGGTGTACAACGGGGTACCAGTGGCAGAATAAACCACGAATTTATGCGCCGTGCATATGACCAGGCACGCTACGCCCAGGTATGTTGCGGCGGCAGTGCTGCACCAAGACTTTACGGCATGTGGTGCGGTGAATGGAACCCCGGCTGGAGAAGTATATATACCCTTGATGCAAACGTTAATTTGCAGACAAGTGCCATGAACACAGGTAACCTTGATGGTAACTTCCAGTACGGCTACATTACATATTTCCTTCGTCACAGCCCCGACTTTATGGAAAATGCACGTATGGCATACGGAATGCATGATGCCATTCAGCTCAGTGTTAATACCGATGCTGACAGAGCAATGCACGTTGAGTACGATAATGCATACCCATTCCAGTACTGGAATGCAGGTGCAAGCTGGTGCTTGCTTCCCATTTTTGAATACTGGCAGTGCTACGGAAACCGGCAGATAGCAATTAACGAGGATATGCGATTTGAAAACCTTCAGCACGTTTTGGGCGTGAATGACGGTGGACTTACTGATGAGGAATATAATGAAATAAAAGAGCGGGGCTATCTTGACCTTGAGAAGGACATTTTGTTGCCTCTTCTTACAAAGCAGGCAAACTACTGGGAACAGATTGTAACGCCCAGATATTATACCGACGTTAACGGCAAAGCCTGCCACGATGAAAATAAAACAGAATTACTTCCCGGCGAAAAGTATATAATTATACCTACATATTCCCCCGAAAACCATCCTATCGGTTACTACAGCACACTTACTGCAAATGCCACCATGGACATTGCGGCAGCACGTGACGGTCTTGATATGGTATGTGCACTTGAAGAAGCTGTAGGAAGAGAGGGCTGGGAGGACCAGGTTGAAAGATGGCAGAGCCTTAAGGAAAAAATTGCAGACTACAAAACAGATACCGACGGTGCACTCCGTGAGTGGGCAATGGAGGAATATCAGGAGAATAACAACCACCGTCACTTAAGCCATCTTTACGTTGCATGGCCAGGATATGATACACAGAATAATCCTGAGTTGGCAAAAGCGGCGAACAAGGCGCTTGACAACCGCCGTAAATATAATACGGGCGATGCAACAGCGGGTCACGGCTGGATGCATCAGGCTCTTGTTGAAGCACGCTTGAAGCGTGGCGACGGTATGGTAAGCTCGCTCTTAAAGATGATGAACGGCTCTGCTTATTATTCATCCATGATGACGGACCATGATACAAACAGACGAAATGATACTTATTGTACAGATACAGCCTTTGGTACACTTGCTGCAATTAATGAAGCTATGGCATTTTCCTATACGGGACAGATTGAAATACTGCCTGCACTGCCAAAGGAATGGACAAAGGGCAGTGTTAAGGGGCTTATGGCAAGATGCCGTGTGGAAATTGCCGATATTACATGGGATATTGAAGAACGTGAAGCCTCGGCAACACTTGTTTCCTCTGAGGATGACAATGTAGTAAAGCTTTCCTCCGGTGAAGCATGGAAAAAGGCAGCAATAAACGGCGAAGAGCTTGAAATTATGCATGGTGAAAGCGGAAACTATGTTGAACTTACACTTTCAAAGGATGAAAGCGTGACAGTTGAATTTACCCTTTCAGATGCACCCGACGGCACATACACAATTACAGAGGACGGACAATATATGCAGATTTCTGCATATGAAAACGGAAGTGCTCTTACATTTGGTGCTCTTAATGATAAGGCATACTGGGATGTAACAAATACAGATGACGGTTATATCCTTATAAGAAGCACAGCAACAGGTAAATACGTTACAGATGAAAACGGCGTGCTTGTACAGACGAACTATACGGGTGAAGACAACCAGAAGTGGCTTCCTGAAGATTTCTCAATGACAAGGCTGACAGAATACAGAGAGGTTAACGTTACCCCCGACAGAGTTATTATTACAGCGGATGGTGAAGAGATTGAAAGCCTTACAATGGAGGAAGGGGAAACGGTTACTCTTTCTGCAAAAGTTGAGCCTGAGGATGCTTCGGCAACAATTATATGGGCATCGGACAGCATAGGAAGCGGTGTTGTATTAACAGGTGGCAAGCTTACTGCATATGCACCGGGTAATTTCAATGTTACTGCAACAACTACCACTGGCTATGTGTGCTCACTTCCCGTAAAGGTTGAGGGAAATGCACGTGATGTCGTTAAGGCAGAGGTAAGTGGCTTTACAAGTGCAGATAACGGCTATAATGGAGATTGGGTACCACAGAATGTGCTTGACGGTAAAACGGGTTCGGCATATGCATCAAAGGACGATGGTGCAGTGAAGTATATTGAATTTGAGCTTGAAAAAGAAACTGCAGTTGAGCTTATGTATGTGACAGGCAGATTTACGGGTGCTGACGGTGAAGGTGCTTATGCAAAGAGAATTAACGGAGCGAAGATGTATGCTTCCGACAAGCCCTTCGGCAAGAATGTTGCGAATGCAGTTCTTGTAGGCGAAGTAAGCGGTGTTACCGCAACAAGTGCATATGTTCCTGCCCGTGTCGAAATCAACACAAGAGGCGAAAAGTATAAGTATTATACCCTTTATTTTGACACTGTGAACAACGGAAGCAATATTTCACTTGCACTTGATGATATTGCCTTCTATACGGGCGGAAAAAGCTTTGTAGAGAAGCTTAACCCAATTGTTACTGCAAAGGGAGGAGCAAATCCTTCATATGCAACAGACGGCAATGTGGCTACTATGTTCAGTATTGAAACACAGACAAATTACCCTAATGAATACATTCAGTTTGAATTGAACGGCATTGCTCCCGTGAATAAAATTGTTGTAAAGAAGGGACTGCTTCCCTTAGGTGGAGTAACCAACTACTGGGGAGACCATGCATATGCATCGGGCTGTGTGCTTGAAGGAAGCCTTGACGGCATTGAGTGGGAAACCATTTACACGATGACTAAACGCCCCGACGGTACAGACAATCAGAGTGAAATTGTTATAACCCCCGAAAACCCCGTGGCTTACAGGTATATCCGCTATATCCGAAAGGAAAGCAACAGTTATATCGGTTGGGCTTCAAACGGCGGAAACAAGCTTATACTTGCGGATATTGAGTTTTATACAATAAGTGCAGACGTTGAAACAGAGGTTGTAAAAAAGGAGAATAAAGCCGTTACAATAAGAGCTAAAAGTAACACAGACGGACAGTTCAGCCTTATTACGGCAGTTTTCGATACTGAAGAAAGACTTGTTGAGGTTGTGACAACACCTTTAAGCTTAATTGCAGAAACCCCGAAGGAGGTTACTGTTCCCGTAACAAAGGAAGGTAATATAAAGGTTTTTACCTGGGGGAGTAATATGCTCCCCGTAGCAGATAAAATAAATGTGGAAAAATAGCAATATGTGAGGTATAATGTATCTGAGGTGGTTTTATGCTCAGAATTTCAGAGGCTAACATACGTTTTCAGCTTGATAATTTAAAAATAAAGGTTCTTGGAATAAGCTATGGTGTGTTTTACAAGCCTTTCCCGAAGCACAAACACGGAAACCGTTTTTATGAAGCACATCTTACCTGCGGAGGAAGCGGTATTCTTATTGCTGACGGAAAGGAGTACCCCTTAAAGGCAGGCACGCTTTATATGACGGGACCTCTGGTTGAGCATGAGCAGATTACAGATGTTGAAGACCCCATGGACGAATACTGCATTCAGTTTGAGATTACGGAAAAGCCCGGTGTAAGGCAGGGCAAAACCGCAACCTTCCTGAAGGATACTGTGTTCTGGATTGGTGAGGATACACAGAATACAAAAAGGCTTTTTGAAATGCTTACCGAGGAGTGCGAAAACAAGAAGATAGGCTACATACAAAGCGTGATAAACCTTTCCTGTCAGCTTATGGTGTGCTTTGCACGTAATTATGCAGGCAGTGACCAGGTTGGTGAGTATACGGCAATTACACCCGATGATAAACGTATGATAATAACCGATGAAAGCTTTTTGTACAATTACGCCACTATAACACTGCCGCAACTGAGCAGCAGGCTTAACCTGAGCCCCAGGCAGACACAGCGCTTCCTTAAAAAGGCATACGGTAAGAGCTTTATAGAACTCAGAAGCGAAAGAAGAAAGGAAAAGGCGAAGGAATTTATCAAAAGTGGGAAAAGTGTGATTGAAGCGGCAACTATGGTCGGGTATACAAATGAAAAAAGCTTAAAGCTTTGATAGCAAAAATGTCTATTGACTAACACCCCATACTATGATAGAATTACTTATCATGGTGTGGGGTTGTTTTTATGAAGAAAACTGAAAAATTTGATACAGTAATGCCGCTTATTAAAGAGCGGTTTGAAAAGGGAGAAAGCTTCGTATTTAAGCCCAATGGAGTAAGCATGTTGCCATTTATAAAAGGTGGAGAAACATCGGTTGAAATTGAAAAATACGAAGGCGGAGCCGGGATGTTTGACATTGTGTTTTATGTGCGTGAGGATGGAAAACATGTAATGCACAGAATTGTAAAAATGTACAAAATTGCAAAAATGTACACAAATTCCTTCGGAGTGTGCGGTGATAACCAGTGGTGGATTGAAGAGGTTAAGGAAGAACAGATTTTTGCCATTGCAAGAAAGGTCTCGGGAAGAAGGCTTCCCGGCAGTTGGTTATACCTTCACACCTTGCCCTTAAGGCGGTTTGTAATTCATGTTATACAGTATTTAAAAAAGCATATGAGAGGAGAAAAGAAATGAAAAGAGTTTTAGCTTTTGTTATGGCATTTATGATGCTTTTTGCAATAAGTGTAAGTGCCAACAACCCCATCGTTAAAGAGGACGGTAACGGTAACCGTATTTATGCAGGTGACCCTGCGGCAATTGTTGTTGATGATACTGTGTACCTTTTCTGCGGACACGACACATCTACAACAAATTCTTACTACATGCCCGAGTGGCTTTGCTATTCCTCAAAGGACATGATTAACTGGAAGTATGAAGGCGTGCCCATGAGAGCAAGTGACTTTTCCTGGGGCAGTGCTGCTGATGCCTGGGCAGGTGAGGTTGAATATTATAAGGGCAAGTATTATTTCTTTATGTGCAAAAACTCCACAGGTATTTCTGTAGGCGTGAGCGACAATATAACCGGGCCTTATAAGGATCACCTGAACGGCGTGAAGCTTGTTCAGCCCGGCTGGACACGTGGTAAGGTGGGTTGGGACGACATTGACCCTACCGTATGGATTGAGAACGATGAAAAGGGCGTTGAGCACCGCTATATAGCATGGGGCAACTCAAACCTTTATATCGCTGAGCTTACTGAGGACATGAAGAGCCTTGTTGACCTTAACGGCGATGGTGCGGTTAACGGTGGCGATATTACTGAAATACATATTCAGGACATGCCCAATACAACAGCCTTTACAGAGGCTCCCTGGTTTTATAAAAGAGGGGATTTGTACTATATTTTCTTTGCTAACAGCTGGCACGAAGAGCTTTCCTATGCCACAAGCAAAAGTGTAACTGGTCCCTATACATACGGCGGAAAGATTATGGAGGCAGGTGCATCCAGTAACACAAACCATCCTTCCGTAATTGATTTTAAGGGCAAGACATATATTTTCTATCACACAGGTGCAATGGAAAACGGCAGTGGCTACAGAAGAAGTATTTGCGTTGAAGAGCTTAAGTTCAATGATGACGGTTCGATAGACCTCTTCTACGAGAGCAGTGTTGGTCTTGACGGAACAAAGGTTTTTATTTCACCCGTGAGCGACCCTTCAAAGAAAATTTATCACGGCTATTTTTCAAACACAATCGAGCCTACTGCATACCCTGCAGGAAGTCTTGTTTTCTGTGATGACTTTACTGTAAATAAAGCTGACTTTGAATGGGAAATTATTCCCGGCAGAGGAAATGAGGAATATGTTTCCATTCAGGCGGTAAACAAGATGGGCTATTTTATCACAAACTATAATTCCCACGTTAAGGTTCTGCACGATAACGATGCAACAAGAGAGACTGCACAGAGCATGACCTTTATTGAACGTGATGGCTTGTGCGGTGAAGGTGTGAGCTATGAGAGCATGACGGAAAAGGGCATGTTTCTTACGGTTGTGGGCAACAGAGTGCAGCTCACCTCAGGTCACGATAAGGAAGCTTCAAGCTTTATTATAACAGAGGTAAATAACCCCGATAAGCTTACAGTAAGTGCAGACGGGGACGGTATACACCTTAAGGGCACATATACCGGTGATAAGAGAAACGTGCTTTTGTATGTTAAAAATGAAGAAGGCACAATTGTTGATTTTAAGATTGTAAGAATAAATGAGTCGAGAATGCTTGACTACACCTTCGAGCCTGAAAAGGGCGGAGTATATACTGTTGTATTCGGCACTTTCAGTGAAAATGTTGAGTTTTAAGGAGGGGATAACATGAAAAAATATATTGGTTTAATTTTAGCTTTAGTATGTGTTTTGTGCTTATCTCTTCATGCGATAGCAGCAGAAACACTTTACTACACCTTTGACGGCAGTGACAGCCTTACATCTGTTACAAACACCCTTAAAGCAGGTGCAAATGCGGCAATCGGAGACGGAGTTCTTAAGCTTAACGGAACTTACGGCTTAAAGCTCGGCTCAGTGGGAAGCAGCTTTTCTGTTTCTGCAATGGTGAAAATAGATTCAAACGGCGGAACGGACACTATTTTCTTCAAGGATATGGACAATAAGGGCGATAAATGGACAGGCGTTTTGTCCAATGCTAAGAAACCCTCCTTCTGGACACATGGCACAAGCCACAGATGGGAAACCGTTGCCTCGGGAACAGAAAATTTAGGCGAATGGAGCCATATTGCATATGTTGAAAATAATAGCACGGGCTCACTTTATGTGAATGGTGAGCTTGTTGGAAGCGGAAGCGTTGAAAGTGGTGCAGGCACCCTTTACCTTGGTGCAACCTACTGGAGTGCCGATGCACCCTCGGGTATGGTTGACAATGTAAAGCTTTTTAATAACGCCCTTACCGCAGGCGAGGTTATGTCGGAATACGAAAGCAATATTGACTTTGAAAGTGCTTTAAAGCTTCCCCGGGATGTTATTTCCGATATTGAGCTTGTAAAGAAGGTCGGAACAAAGGTTGTTACCTGGGCAAGCAGTAACGAAGCTGTCATTGATAGAGAAGGTAAGGTAACACGTGCCGATGAGGACGTTACTGTTACACTTACTGCCACAGTTGACGGTGAGGTTGTGGGTGAGTTTGAAGTAACGGTGCTTAAAAAGCCCGGTAAGGCAAATGATGATGTAATTCTTTCCTATGTGTTTGACTTGGAAAATGATGGCGATATTATCCACGATATGTCCGGTAACGGAAACCACGGTGCGGCATATAACGGTCTTGAAATTACAAAGGATGGTGCACACTTTGACGGTAGCGACGACTATGTGAAATTAGTTGACGGTATTCTTTACGGGCATGATGAAATTACAATATGCACAACCTTTAAGCCCACCGCAGCACAGAAGCATGTGTTCTTATACGGCTTTGGCAACGGTACAGAAACAGGCTATATGTTCCTTAACCCCTCAAGACCTACAACAAACACCCTTCGTTTTGCAATGACGAAAACAAATGCAGGGAACGAAAGCTCACTTGTTTCTCTGCCCGGCATCCGTATTAACGAAGAGGTGAACGTGACTGTAGTCATAGTGGACAAATATGCCTCTATGTATGTTGATGGTGAATTGGTTATGGATGGCGACCTGGGTATGACAGTAAGTGCCCTTGGCGAAACTAAGGAAAACTACATTGGTAAATCTCTTTATGAGGCTGATCCTTATTTTGCAGGTTACATGAAGGAGTTTACTGTGTATAACTATGCTATGCGCGAAAGCAGGATAAAGGAGCTTTACGGAAAGAGCGTTGAATATGCTGAAAGTGATGAAGTGAAAGAGTATATACAGAGCGTTTCCTTTGAGAACGGAATAGAGGTTACGGTTGATACTTTCAACCGCAATGATGTAAAAATTGGTGTTGTTGTGCTTGATGAGAATTATGAAGTTATTGAATTCAGCGTAAATGATGCCGAAGACGAAATTGCAGTTACAAAGGATGGTACAGTTTGTGTATTTGCCTTTGATGAAGAAACAAACACACCCGGAAGCATATTTGTGAAGGGTGAGGGTGAAGGCTTTACCTACGAGCATACCCCCGGAGTGGTTAAAATTACAGCAGAAAGCACCCTTAAAGGCGGTATTGCCATAGTTGCAGGCTATGACACCACAGGAGCATTAACAGGTGTTGTGTGCAAGGCTGTTGACCTTACAGAAGGTGTTGGTGAAGCATTTGAAGGCGATTTTGAAAACGCCGTTATGTTCAAAATGTTCTACTGGGGCAACCTTGTTGCCATGATTCCTATGGAATAAAGAGGGTGTAATAATTGATACTTTTGGTTTTATTGGGTATAGGTTTTATAATTTTCGGACTTTTCTATTTTGACGATTCCGGTCTTTTCGGCTTTGGTCGCAGAAAATGGTACGAAGCAGAGCTTATAGACGAGGTTGAAGATGAGGTGTACGACAACATAGGCGGTACGAAAACAAGATTTTTCAAGGCTTATGAGTTTGAAGAGGATGGCGAAAAGAAGGTTGTACGCTCACAGAGACCTCTTAAGAGAATTACCAACAAGGTTGGCAGAAAAACAAAAATCCTTGTGGACTCAAAAAGCCGTAAGGCAATGGATAAGCAGGATGTAATACTGTATCGCACCATTGCAGCAATTTTCGTTGCAGTCGGTATTTTACTAATTGCAGGTGTAGTGTATATTAAGCTTAACGTAAAGGGAGCTGTTCTCTGATGGACAAAATCCGGAAGCTTCAGGACATGATAAATAAAAGTGAACGTATTGTGTTTTTTGGCGGTGCAGGCGTTTCAACAGAATCGGGCATTCCCGATTTCAGAAGTGTTGACGGACTGTATAATCAAAAATACGAATTTCCCCCTGAGGAAATTATAAGCCACAGCTTTTATAAAAGTAACCCTGAGGAATTTTACCGTTTTTATAAGGACAGAATGATATTTCCTTTGGCTGTGCCCAACAAAGCACACGAGTACCTTGCAAGGCTTGAAAAAACGGGGAAATTAAAGGCTGTTATCACACAGAATATTGATTCTCTGCACACGATGGCAGGCTGTGAAAATGTGCTTGAGCTTCACGGCTCGGTAATGCGGAATTACTGTGAAAAATGCGGTAAGTTCTATGACCTTGACTATGTTATGGCAACAGAGGGAGTGCCCATGTGTGAATGTGGTGGAAGGGTAAAGCCCGATGTGGTTCTGTATGAGGAACAGCTTGACGGCAAAATACTCAAAGATGCGGTAAATGCGATAGAAAGTGCCGATATGCTTATAATAGGAGGCACAAGCCTGATTGTTTACCCTGCTGCAGGACTTATAAGGCATTTTTTCGGAGACCATCTTGTGATTATAAATAAAAGCGAAACCACTGCTGATAACTGGGCTGACCTGGTTATACACGAACCAATTGGCGAGGTTTTCGGACAGTTAAAATAAGGAGAAAAAATATGGCAAAGTATGAGACCACCTTAACGGGCGATTTTCATGAGATATTGCACAGAATAGAGGATGGAATTATTCACGGAAGTGCATCGGCTACACTGGAGGACTGGAGCAATTTTGAGCTTGATGGTGTAAGGTGCAGTGTAAGGGTTTTTGAACGCTACAGCTATACGGGAGGAAACCGGGTAAGTATGAATGTGACATTGTTTGGAACGGGGAATACAGTTCACATTTCGGCAATTACTTCAGGCGGAAGCCAGGCTATGTTTTTCAAAATCAATACATTCGGTGAAGAAGCATTTTTAGAGAAAATAATAGAAATACTTGAAAGATAATGAGTAAAAGCGTGAGAATTTCAAAATTCTCACGCTTTTTAGTTGAAATTTGCAAATTTTAGTAGTATAATATAATAGCGATAATTTGGAGGGAGGGGTAAAAATGAAAATAACATCCCGTGGAAGATATGCACTAAAGGTTATGATTGATATTGCAGAGCAGAAAAGCGATGATTATATAAAGCTTAATGATATTGCACAGCGTCAGAGTATTTCGGAAAAATACCTTGAAAGCATTATTGCATCCCTCACAAAGGCAGGTTTACTTATCGGTGTAAGAGGTAAGGGCGGTGGCTACAAGCTTAGCAAAAAGCCCGAGGAATATACCGTCGGAAGCATCCTTAAAATTACAGAGGGCTCACTTACACCCGTGAGCTGTATGGACTGTAAGCCTAACACCTGCGTTTCTGTTGAAAGCTGTAAAACACTTCCTTTATGGGAGGGGCTCGACAAGGTGATTGACAATTATCTTGAAAGCGTTACCGTGGCAGATCTGGCTTTTGGCAAAAATAAGGGCGATAATTACGTTATTTAGTTAAAACTCCTTTAAACCTATTGACAAAGTAGGTTTTATACAATATAATTCATTTAAAGAGAATATATTGTAAGGAGAAATGGGTTATGATATATAAATCTGTTGATAAAATAATCGGCAAAACACCGATTTTAGAGCTTGTAAATATAGAAAAAGAGTTTGGGCTTAAAGCAAGGCTTTTTGCCAAGCTTGAGTACTTTAACCCCTGCGGCAGCGTGAAAGACAGAGTTGCAAAAGCAATGCTTGACGATGCCGAGGCAAAAGGGCTTATAAAAAAGGGCTCTGTAATTATCGAACCTACAAGCGGTAACACGGGTATAGGTCTTGCGGCCGTCGGTACTGCACGGGGCTACAGAGTTATAATAGTTATGCCCGACACAATGAGCATGGAAAGACGAACCCTTATGACAGCCTACGGTGCAGAGCTTGTTCTGACCGACGGAAGGCTTGGTATGAGCGGTGCTATTAAAAGGGCTGAGGAGCTCTCGCGGGAAATTGAAGGAAGCTACATTCCCGGTCAGTTTGAAAATAAAGCAAACAGTAAGGCACATTTTGACACCACAGGACCTGAAATATACGATGACATGGAAGGTAAGGTCGACGTTTTCGTGGCAGGCGTAGGCACAGGCGGTACAATAACGGGCGTTGGCGAATATTTGAAGAACAAAAACGATAAGGTTAAAATTGTTGCCGTTGAGCCAAAGAGTAGCGCTGTGCTCTCAGGCGGTGAGCCGTCAGGGCATAAAATACAGGGTATAGGTGCAGGCTTTATACCGGAGGTTTTGAACCAAAATATAATTGACGAAATTATCCCCGTAAGTGATGAAAATGCATTCAGATGGGGAAGAATAATCGGGAACAGAACGGGCGTTCTTGCGGGCATATCCTCAGGTGCGGCACTTTGTGCGGCAATAGAGGTGGCAAAACGTGATGAGAGTAAAGGATTAAATATAGTTGTACTTTTCCCGGATACAGGCGACAGATATCTGTCAACACAGCTGTTTTCGGACTAAGGATAGTGAAAGAAGGATAAATTATGAGAGTATATGCAGACAATGCCGCAACAACTCGTATGAGTGATGTGGCAATAAAGGCGATGCTGCCTTACATGAGCGAGGTTTACGGCAACCCCTCAAGCCTTCACTCAGTAGGTCAGGAGGCGAAGGAGCACCTTGACGAGGCAAGAAAAATTATGGCTGAAAACCTCGGCTGTGAGCCCTTTGAAATTATTTTCACATCGGGCGGCAGTGAGGCAGACAACCAGGCAATTGTTTCTGCAGCAGCAATCGGTGCAAGAAAGAACAAGAAGCACATTATTTCCACAGCCTTTGAGCATCATGCAGTGCTTCACACATTAAAAAAGCTTGAAAGACAGGGCTATGAAATTGAGCTTTTAGATGTTCACGAAAACGGCATGGTTACAGCCGAGCAGGTTAAGGATGCTATCCGTGAGGATACGTGCCTTGTTACAATAATGTATGCAAATAACGAAATCGGCTCTGTAATGCCCATTGAGGAGATTGGCGCTGTATGCAAAGAAAAGGGTGTTCTTTTCCATACAGATGCTGTGCAGGCGGCAGGACACATAAAAATTAACGTAAAAGAGCAGAATATTGACATGCTTTCTCTTTCTGCGCATAAATTCCACGGTCCCAAGGGTATTGGTGCTCTTTATGTGAGACGGGGCATTATGCTTACAAACATAATTGAAGGCGGTGCTCAGGAAAGAGGCAAGAGAGCAGGTACTGAAAACATTCCTGCAATTATGGGTATGGCGGCAGCATTTGCCGATGCATGCAGTAAGATTGATGAGCACACAGAAAAGGTTCAGAAAATGCGTGACAGGCTCATTGAAGGTCTTTCCGGGGTGCCTCATTCAGTTTTAAACGGTGATAAGGAACATCGCCTTGCAGGTAATGTACACTTCTGCTTTGAGGGCATCGAGGGCGAAGCACTTCTTCTGCTTCTTGATATGCACGGTGTATGTGCATCCTCAGGCTCTGCTTGCACATCGGGCTCACTTGACCCCAGCCATGTGCTTATGGCAATAGGCAGACCTCACGATATTGCTCACGGCTCGTTAAGGCTTTCTCTTTCTGCTGAAAACACAGAGGAAGAAATTGACCATATATTGACTGTTGTGCCCAAGGTGGTAGAACAGCTGAGAAACATGTCACCCGTATGGCGTGATTTACAGGAAGGAAGAAGAGAATATGTTATACAGTAAAACAGTAATGGACCACTTTACAAACCCCAGAAACGTAGGCTGCATCGAAAATGCAGACGGTGTTGGCGAGGTTGGCAACGTAAAGTGCGGCGATATAATGAAGATTTATCTTGTAATTGAGGATAACATCATTAAGGACGTAAAGTTTGAAACCTTCGGTTGCGGCAGTGCTATTGCAGCAAGCAGTATTTCCACAGAAATGATTATGGGCAAAACAGTTGAAGAAGCCCTTGCTCTTTCCAATAAAGAGGTTGTTGAAGCATTAGGTGGTCTTCCTGCCCCCAAGATTCATTGCTCAGTGCTTGCTGAAGAAGCTATAAAGGCTGCAATTAAGGACTATTACGATAAGAACGGTATCGAATACGATAAGGCTTTGTTCCCCGATTGCGCAAACTGCGATCATTGTGACCATCACTAAACTTACACAAAGGAGAAACAATTATGGACACATTATCTATCCGTGACGAAATCCTCCGTTTGAAAAAAGAAAAAGATGTATGCATTCTGGCACACAGCTATCAGGCTAAGGCAATTACAGAAATTGCCGACTTTACGGGCGACAGCTATCAGCTCAGCGTAATGGCATCGAAAACAGATGCAAAAACCGTTATTATGTGCGGTGTACGCTTCATGGCTGAAACCGTGAAAATTCTTTCACCTGAGAAAACAGTTATTCTTTCAAGCCCCATTGCAGGCTGTCCTATGGCAGAGCAGATGAGCAAGGAATACATTGAAAACATAAAGAAAAGCTATCCTGATTATGCTGTTGTTGCTTATATCAACACAACGGCAGAGCTGAAAACCATATGCGACGTTTGTGTTACAAGTGCCTCTGCGGTGAAGATTGTAAAGAATATTCCCAACGATAAAATTCTTTTCATTCCCGACTGTAACTTAGGTAGCTACGTTGCAAAGAATGTTCCCGAAAAAACATTCAAGCTTCTTCATGGCGGTTGCCCCATCCACGGTAAGATAACGGGAGAAGAGGCAAGGGTGGCAAAGAGGCTTCATCCTGATGCAAAATTCCTTGTGCATCCCGAATGTGTTCCTCAGGTTGTTGCTCAGGCTGATGTTGTAGGCTCTACAACAGTTATTATCGACTATGCAAAGCAGAGCGAGGAAAAGGAATTTATTATCGGAACAGAAATTGCAATTTCTGAATATCTGCAGTTTGAATGCCCCGAAAAGAAGTTCTATCCCTTATCCTCAAAGCTTATATGCCCTGATATGAAGGCAACAACACTGGTTGATGTGTATAATATTTTGAAGGGTGACGGCGGTGAAGTTATTGAGCTTCCCGAGGAAACCATAGTCAAGGCTCGTGCATGTATTGACAAGATGATTGAGCTTGGTGGCTGATACATAAAGGCTTAAAAGACGATGCACGTGCATCGTCTTTTTGCTTTAAAGATGAGAAGGAGGCATACGTATGATTAAGTTTAGACTGCTTGAGGGACGTGTGCAAAATGGCGGTGTTACCTTTGGTGTGCCGCATTTTAAAGGCGAAATAAGTGACAGTAATAATCTTATTGTTGAGCAGGGCGAGAGTGTGCTTTTATCGCAAAATAAACCCATTGCCTTCTGGGAGGACGGGTCTGTCAAGTGGAGTGCTGTTTCGGTAGTGCCCGGTGATGGCGAAGTAACCGTAAGGCAGGGATTTGGGATAAAGGCTGATAATATGCCCGTTACAGAAACCGTTGAAAGCATCACCGTTGACAACGGATGCTTTAAAGCTGTTTTTTATAAAAAAGGTAATGTATTAATGGAAACCGACAGCTTTTCTGTAGGGTTAAAGGCTGTAAAGACACTTGTTACAAAGGAAAAGGATGTAACAATAAAAAAAGAGATAACCTATCACGGTGAAATAACTGAGTGTATGACAGAAGAGACGGGAAGTGTAAAAACGGTTATATGTTTAAAGGGTGCGCATAAGGCTGAGGACAGTTTTCTTCCGTTTATTCTCAGAGTTACGTTGTATAAAAATTCACCCAAGGCTGATATTGTACACACCTTTATTTATGATGGCGATGCAGTAAAGGATTTTATAGGCGGTATAGGTGTATGTGTAAAACACAAGATGAAGGGAAACTGTGCAAACCGCCGTGTGAAAATAGCAGGTGACAGTGGTATTTTCCATGAACCCCTTAAGATGCTCACCACCTGGAGACCAAGAATTAAAAGAGAATATTATATGGCTCAGCTACGGGGCGAAAGCATTGATGTGTTGAATATTTATGATGAACGTGGGCAAAAGGTGAGCGATGAGGTGATTGACAATGTAACCGTGTGGGACTGCTATAAGTATACTCAGGTTACGCCTGACAGCTTTAAAATTACAAAGAGAACTGCTCATGAGGAATGTGCATATATAAATGCAGGCTTTGGCAAAAGGGCAAAGGGGCTTTTATATGCTGGAGATGAAAAAGGTGGTATTGCAGTTGCTATGCGCCATTTTTACGAAAAAGCACCCTCTGCCATATGGGCTGAAAAGCTTTCGGAGGACGAAGCTGAAATAACTGCATGGATTCATCCTGCAGATAGTGAAGCACTTGACCTGCGACACTATGACACAGTTTCTCACGACCAGACCTATTACGAGGGCTTTCCGTATCTTGATTCTGACCCTTACGGCATTGCATGCACCAATGAATTGTCTGTTTTTGTCTATGGCGAGACACCGGAGGATGATAAGCTTTTATCTGATGCGGAAAGTGTGGCAAGACCTGCAGTGTATGTGACGGATAGTGAAACCTATAAAAACACAAATGTTCTGGGCACGTTTTCATTGCCCGATAAATCCACTCCCTTTAAGGCATGGCTTGAGGAGGAGCTTGACAAGGCGGTTGACTTTTATATTGAAGAGGTTGAAAAAAGGCACTGGTATGGGCTTTTTGACTACGGCGATGTTATGCATACCTACGATGCCATCCGCCACTCATGGAAGTATGACATGGGCGGATACGCCTGGCAGAATACAGAGCTTGTGCCTACCTTGTGGCTGTGGTATATGTTCTTAAGAAGTGGCAGAGGCGATGTTTTTAGCCTTGCAGAGGCTATGAGCCGTCATACGGCAGATGTTGACGTTTATCACATGGGTGCTAAAAAAGGCCTTGGAAGCAGGCATAATGTGCTTCACTGGGGTGATTCCTGCAAGGAAGCCAGAATTGCTATGGCGGGGCACCACAGACCGCTTTATTATATAATGGGCGGTGATGCACGTATTGGAGACGTGTTTGACGATGTTCGTGACGGTGATATGGCAACCATTTTAACTGACCCCTTGGGTGCATTTTACAAAAAGGATACAATGAAACTTCCGACCCATGCAAGGCTCGGTCCTGACTGGTCAAGCTACTGCTCCAACTGGTATACAGAATGGGAAAGAAAGGGTAATACTCAATACCGTGATAAAATAGAAACAGGTGTTGCAGATATACGAAGTGCACCACTTGGCATGATATCGGGTCCTGATTTTGAATACGATCCCGAAACGGGACACCTGGGCTATTTTGGCGAGAACGCCACGGGAGGGATGCACCTTGCAATTTGTATGGGTGGACCACAGACCTGGATGGAGCTTGCAGATAAATTAAGTGATGATAAATTGAAAAATATGCTCGCAGAATTCGGCAGATTTTACTTTCTTTCTTCCGAGGAAAAGCAGAAGGAGGGAAAAGGGCTTAAAAGGGCAGGAGCGTATTCCTTCCCATATATGGCAGCAGCAATGGGAGCATATGCGGCAAAAGAATATAAGGACGAAAACCTTGCATATAAAGTATGGAAAGAGCTTATAGGTGCCCTTCCTCAGGGAGGCTTTGACAAAAAGACGGTGAAGTATTATAATAATGATAAGCTTGAGGAAATAGTTCATATAAGCACTAACTTTGCATCACAGTGGTGTCTTAATACTATTGTGTGCCTTGAATTAATAAAAGAATATATTCCCAAGAGCTTGAAAGAACATAATAATGAAAAGGAGATATAAATATGGGATTTTTAACAGGAAAAACAGCGATTATTACAGGTGCAGGCTTTGCAGCACTTTCTGACGGAAGATGCGGCTCCATAGGCTACGGCATTGCAACAGCTTATGCAAAGGAAGGCTGCAATCTGGTTATCACGGGTCGCAATGTAGCAAAGCTTGAAAAAGCAAAGGAAGAGCTTGAGAGCCTTTACGGCATTAAGGTACTTGCACTTCCTGCAGATATTTCAGAAGGCAGTGATAACGAGGCAATTGCAAAGAGTGTTGCGGAAAAAGCAATTGAAGCCTTCGGCAGAATTGACGTGCTTATTAACAATGCTCAGGCATCTGCATCGGGCGTTACAATTCAGGACCATACAACAGAACAGTTTAACCTTGCTATGTACTCGGGTCTTTATGCAACCTTCTACTACATGAAGGCATGCTATCCTTACCTTAAGGAAACAAAGGGCAGCGTTATAAACTTTGCTTCAGGTGCAGGCTTGTTCGGCAATTACGGACAGTGCTCCTACGCAGCTGCAAAGGAAGCTATCCGCGGCCTCAGTCGTGTTGCGGCTACAGAATGGGCAAAGGATGGCATTAACACAAATGTTGTGTGCCCCTTAGCATGGACAAGTCAGCTCGAAAACTTTGAAAAGGCTTATCCCGAAGCCTTTAAGGCAAATGTGAAGATGCCTCCTGCAGGTCACTATGGTGATGCAGAGCTTGAAATAGGCAGAGTATGTGTTCAGCTTGCTTCTCCCGACTTTAAGTATATGAATGGTGAAACCCTCACTTTAGAAGGCGGAATGGGCTTAAGACCGTAAACGAAGGTGAAAATAATGGAACAGACAAAAAACGATTTTTCCGTTGGTTCTGTTAAAAGACTTATAATTTCTCAGGCTGTACCCCTGACACTTGCTCAGGCGGTACAGCTTCTGTACAATGTTGTTGACAGAATTTACATAGGGCATCTGGAAAACATAGGTGACATTGCTTTAACCGGGCTTGGCATAACCTTTCCCGTAATAGTTATTGTAGCGGCGTTTACGAGCCTTTTCGGCACGGGCGGAACAACTGTTTTCTCAATTGCACGGGGAAAGGGCGAAACGGATGAGGCGGAGAAGGTTATAGGCAACGTGTTTATGCTGCTTGTCCTCTTTTCGGTGGGGCTTTTTGCACTGTGCTATTTATTTAAAAGACCGATACTTTTTTTATTCGGTGCAAGCGAGGAGTCCTTTGTTCATGCCAATGCATACCTTCAGATTTACCTTTACGGCACACTCTTTTCCATGCTTTCCACGGGCATGAACGGCTTTATAAACGCTCAGGGCTTCCCGAAGGTGGGCATGCTGTCGGTTATTATTGGTGCAGCGGTAAATATTGTGCTTGACCCTATATTCATTTTTGGCTTAGATATGGGCGTAAAGGGTGCTGCCATGGCAACTGTTATAAGCCAGGCTATATCAGCTTTATGGGTTGTGGGCTTTCTTTTAAGCAAAAAGGCGATTTTGAGGCTTTCCTTTAATAAACTCAGAATTAGTCAAAACAGACTCTGTAAAATTGTTAGCCTTGGGCTCCCGGGCTTTGTTATGCAGGGCACAAACAGCCTTGTGCAGATTGTGTGCAACCGTCAGCTTCAGCAGTATGGCGGTGATTTATATGTTGGTATAATGACAGTTTTAAACTCCGTAAGGGAAATGGTGTCACTGCCTGTTATGGGCATAAGCCACGGTGCACAGCCCATTTTAGGCTTCAATTACGGTGCAAAACAGAACAAACGTGTAAAAGAAGGCATACGCTTCACTGCAACACTTGGTATGGTGTACACGCTTTTTGCATGGCTTCTTGTGATGCTTATCCCGAAGGAGCTTATGAGCATTTTCTCCGAGGATGCCGAGACTATTGCAGTCGGTGCGCAGATGCTCAATATTTACTTTTTCGGCTTTGTGTTTATGGCATTTCAGTTTGCAGGGCAAACGGCGTTTCAATCCCTTGGCAAGGCGAAGCAGGCAATTTTCTTTTCACTTTTCAGAAAGGCCATTATTGTTGTGCCACTTACAATTATTCTGCCCTTATGCGGCTTGGGCGTTGAAGGTGTGTTCTGGGCAGAGCCAATTTCAAATGCGGTAGGCGGCTTGGCGGCATTTGGTGCAATGTGGGCTATGATATACAGAAAGTTATAGAATTAAAGGCTTCCTTTATGAGGAAGCCTTTTGTTGTCTGCCTGTGTGGTCGATGGTGTAGTTTTCTTTATAGATTAAGTCGCCGACCTTACAGAAGGTATAACCTTCGTTTTTTAATGCTTGCAAAATACCGGGGAGGGCAGAAGCGGTTTGCTTTGTGCCGTTATGGAAAAGGAGGATTGAGCCCGGTTGTAGTTTTGCAAAGATACGTTCCTTCATTTGCTCTTCTGTTAAATTCTTCCAGTCCAAACTGTCGATATTCCACTGAATGCAGTATCTGCCTGTTTCCTTGCAGGCTAAAATGGAGTTATTTGTATAGTCACCTGAGGGGGCACGCATTAAATTGGGGCGGATGCCTAAAACCGATTGAATAGCTGAGTCGCACTTATCCATGTCGGCTATTATTTCATCCTTGGAAAGAGTGGAGTAGAGGGTGTGGTTATAGCTGTGGGAGGCTATTTCATGCCCTGCATTATAGAGCTTTTTCAAGCTTTCGGGAAAACGCTCTGCCCAGTCGCCCGTTACAAAGAAGGTTGAGGGGCAATTGTGCTCATTTAAAACAGAAATAATTGTGTCGATATCGTCGTCATTCCAGGCTGAGTCAAAAGTGACGGCGATTTTCTTTTCTTCCGTTTCAACAGAATAGATGGGAAGCTCCTTTGTTTTTGTTGATGTTTCCATGGTTTCGATAAAGCTCGGCAGGGAGAAAGCTGCAATGAGAAGTACCGTGGCACAAAGTATAAGTTTTTTTGCACTTAAAACAAATATTTTCACTATAAGTCCTCACTTTTTACAAGATTTATTTTTTCATAATCATTGACATTGCGGTAATAGTCCACAATGCCGTCACAGATTGCCCCTGCAATCCGTTTCTGATAAGCTTTGTCGGAAAGAAGGGTTTCATCCTCGGGGTTTGAAAGGAAGCCACATTCCACTATAACTGCGGGGATTGTGGCGTTTTTCATTAAAAACAGTGTTTTTTCTGCTTGCTTTATGTTTCTTGTCTGCACTTTGGGGTCAATTTCTTTAATGCGGTCCATTATAAGCTGGGCAAGAAGTGTTGACTGCACAAAGTTTGGGGAATATAAAACCTCTGCACCGCGGTATTTTGCCTGGGAAAATTTATTGATATGTATGCTTACAAACATGTCGGATGGGGTTTTTGTCATAATATCGAGGCGTTTGTACATATCTGCCTTTTTCTTTTTATCAAGCCCGTTTTCGTCCTCACGGGTGAGAACAACGTTGAAACCACGCTCAGAGAGCTCTTCCTTAAGCTGTAGCGAAATTTCTAAATTAAGAGGGCTTTCGGCAACCTTATTTTTACTTACTGCACCGCCGTCGGGAAGCCCGTGCCCCGGGTCAATAATAACCGTACGGACGTTTTCGTGGCGGAAGCTTACGGCAGGAGCACTGCGGACGGAAAAGCCAAGGGCTATAAAAATTATGAGAAGCCCCATAACAAAAAGCACAAGCCCTCGTTTAATTACAATTAACAATTAATTCACCTCATTTATACACTCTATGAATATTTGTGTGTAAAAATGCAATAAGGTTCTTGTAATAGATAAAGAAAAACTGCATATACTTATTAAAAAAGCTGTCAGAGCGTGTACATAAAGGAGTTGTGCAAATGGAAAATAATAATTTTATAAGTCTGCAGGGGAAGGTAGAGGGGGCTGTTGAGTTCAGCCACAGTGTGCTTGATGAGGATTTTTACAAGTTTATGCTGAATGTATCGAGGCTTTCGGGGGTAGTGGATTCGCTCCCCGTTACAGTGTCAAAAAGGCTTCTGGAAAATACAGAGCTTAATGACGGTGACCGTATAGCCCTGACGGGACAGCTGAGGAGCTATAACAAATACCAGGAAAACAGAACGAGGCTTATACTTACCGCTTTTGCAAAATCAATTGAAGAGGTTCATGATGAGGAAAACCCCAACAATGTGCTTCTTAACGGATATGTGTGCAAAAGCCCCACCTACAGAAAAACCCCCTTCGGCAGAGAAATTACTGACGTTATAATTGCGGTTAACCGTGCCTTTAACCGTTCCGACTATATTCCTACCATTTGTTGGGGCAAAAATGCACTTCTTTGCCGTGATTTGCCTGTTGGTGCAAATGTGCTTATAAAAGGCAGACTGCAGTCGCGGGAATATACAAAACGGCTGGGCGAGGATTTTGAAGTAAGAACTGCATATGAGGTTTCTGTGGGAGAAATTGAAGAAATTTCGTAAATAATATATTGCAAGTGCACCGAAAATATAGTATAATCTACTTGTTAATAAAACTGTGAGGTGCAACATGCGGATTATAGGACTTGACTACGGTGAGGCAAGAATAGGCGTTGCCGTAAGCGATTTGCTCGGAACAATTGCAAACCCTTTGGATACCATAAGCGAAAAGGACCGTGAAAAACAGCTTCTTAAGGTTTTAGAGGTTATTGAAAGGGAAAAGGCTGATAAAATAGTTGTGGGGCTTCCTAAAAGAATGGACGGCACATTGGGGCACCGTGCGGAATATACAAAGGCTTTTGCCGAGGAGCTTAGCGAAAGATGCTCTCTGCCGCTTGTTATGTGGGATGAAAGGCTTTCTTCCTCTGAAGCACACCGCATGCTTGATGCAGGTGGCGTAAGCGGTAAAAAACGTAAAACAAAGGTTGACAAAATTGCCGCAGTTTTAATACTGCAGACATATCTTGACAGCCAAATATAGAAAGAAAGGACGAATGATTATGGATAACAAGGATGAAATTCTTGAAACTATGGAGGACTTTGACGTTTTAGATGAAATCGACTACGAGGGTGCTACATACTTTGCGATGACACCTATTGACGATGACAGCGAAGAAGCAGGCGAAGTTTTCATTATGAAGCTTGTTGAAATCAACGGTGCTGAAATGCTTGAAAGCGTTGAAGACGAGGAATTGTTTGACAAGATTTACGAAATTTTCAAGGAAAATAATGCAGACGAATTTGACTTTGAAGACTGATTCTTGAGCATAATAGCATTACAACAAGTAAATATAACGCTCTGCGGTGTACGTATTTATCGGGGCACTATTTGAACCAACACTTTTTTTAAGGGAGAAAAACTCTCGGTCCGCTGCGTGCATGCTCTCCCTTGGGAAACCGACGAAGAGAGAAGCCCATAACCGGAACGGATTTCACCCACCTGCGTAGCAGGTTTCAAATAAGCCTCATTTACGGCATTGCGGGGCATTTGTTGTATAAAACATAAGATGGAGTTGAGAAAATGAGTAAAGTTAAATGCAATAAATGCGGTTCCGACATAAAAATTACATCCATATTTTTAGAAAAGGCAGGCTGTGAAAACTGCGGTAACAGTATTGATTTTACGGCTATGGACCAGCTTTCCGGCTTAAGGCAGGGGCTTATGCTTGGTACGGCTGTCTTCTGCGGTGTTGCTCTTTTGATTTTTATGCTCGTCTCCGGAATAAGCTTTAGTGAATTGGGTGCATTGTGGGAAGAGCTCAGCGTGGGTTCAATGGGCATGCTGTTGTTCTTTGCCTGTGTAATTGTGCTTGTTGTCGGCACACTGGAGCGTGTTATAGGCTGTTCCATTTACGAAGAGTGGAGAAAAAGAGAAGAAGAGCTTGAAAAAATTGCCGAAGAAAAACGCAGACAGGAAGCTTTGCAGGCAATGATGGATTGTGATAACGAATAATACATAAAAAAGAGACTCGTTTGAGTCTCTTTTTTATGCTGTGAACGAGTCACCGGTTGATATATAGTTGAGTTTATCATTCATAATTTCTTTCAATACTTCAAACTGAGCCTGTCCGGTACAGTGGCAAGTGTAATATGTGCAGTTATACGAAAGCAAAGCTTTGGCTGATTCGGTGAGTCTTTGTAAGCCTTTCTCATCAATATTGATTTTCATAAAGTGAAAACCGCCAATGAGAACATCGGGGTTAAAGAAATGGGCAATATTCAAGATGCCTTTATGTGAGCAGCCGCTGATGAGGATTTTCCTATTATTCTCTTTTATAAGCAGATATTGTTCATGGTCAAAATTATCGGGTATATTGCTATCGAGTGTTAAGGAGCTGTGGTCTACATCAAAGGGAGCGGGGAGCAGTGAGGCGGGGAAAAGGGTGAGGTTATCTATGTGAAGGGGAGCTGATACACAGGTAAACCTTTCATTTCCCGAAAGAGTGCGGTCAAGACCGATGTAACCGTTTTTGGAGTAATGGTTTTCAAAAGCATGAGGGCTGAGATAAATTTCAGCCTTTGAATTGGTTTCGAGAAACCGTTTTAAACCGCCGCCATGGTCATAGTGACCGTGGGATATGATTAAAATATCAACCTTTGTAAGGTCAATGCCAAGCTTTACTGCATTTTTATAAAAAGCATCGCTCTGACCTGTATCAAAGAGAATTCTGTGGTTTTCTGTTTCGATATATAAACTCAGCCCGTGCTCTGAGAAAAGATGGCTGTGAGCTGTTGTATTTTCTGTTAAAACTGTTATTTGCATAGTATACCTCTTAAAAATGCCCGACCTTAGTCGGGCATTTGGTGTTATTGTAATAAATTCTTCTTTACAAGAAATTTGCCCGTACCCTTTGCAACGGTGAGCATGGGGTCTTCGGGAATGATAACCTTAATGCCCGTTGCCTGGGAAATGAGTTTGTCAAAGCCGTAAAGAAGACTGCTGCCGCCAGTAAGGATAATGCCACGGTCAGAAATGTCACCTGCAAGCTCGGGAGGCGTTTGCTCCAGAACATTGACAATTTCTTCGATAATTGTGTTAACGCTTTCGGAAAGAGCTTCCATTATTTCCCCTGAGGAAATGAGCATTGACTGGGGAAGGCCCGACACCAGGCTTCTGCCTTTGATTTCGCAGTTTAATACATCGGGACGTTCGGAAACACAACCGATATCCTTCTTTACATACTCCGCTGTTTTTTCGCCTATTATGATGGCAAACTTTTTACGGACATAACGGACTATAGCATCATCAAAACGGTCACCTGCTATTTTAAGTGAACTGGAGGCAACAATACCGTTCATGGAAATAACTGCAATGTCGGTTACACCGCCGCCTATATCAACAACCATTGTGCCCGAGGGACGGGAAATGTCACAGCCTGCACCAATTGCCGCAGCGATGGGTGAGGAAACTATCTGCACCTTACGGGCACCGCTTCTTAAAAGGGCATCCATAACGGCTCTCTTTTCAACCTCGGTTGCACCGCCGGGGACAGAAACAACAACAGCAGGCTTGATTATATTATGTGAGCACACCTTTTTTATAAATACAGTGAGCATTTCTTCAGTTGCTTTATAGTCAGAAATAACGCCGTCCTTCATGGGGCGTACGGCAATTATACCAACAGGAGTTCTGCCGAGCATAACCTCACTTGTGAGCCCCACGGCATGGATGGTTTTACTTGAACGATACATTGTAACAATGGAGGGCTCTGTTAAGCTGATGCCCTTTTTTGTACTTATACGGACGTTGGATGTGCCTAAATCCAAACCGATTTCATGTACGTAATTGAACAAAATCTGCCACCGTCCTTTCATTGTTTTGCAATAAATATGAATAAAATTATATTATCAAACAATCGTTCATAAATCAATGCTTTTTTGATTAAATTTGCACCACTTGACAAATTTATGTATTTGATATAATATATACTGGAAATTTATAATAAAGGATTTGATTATTTTTATGGACAGTAGTCTATGGTTTGTTCTGGTAATACTCATTATACTTTCCGGATATTTTTCCGCAAGTGAAACAGCGTTTTCTGCGTTTAACCGTGCGAGAATGAAAAACCTGGCGCAAAACGGCAACAAAAAGGCAACACTTGTGCTGAAAATGAGTGAGGATTTTGACAAGGTTCTTTCTACGCTTCTCATTGGTAACAACATTGTTAATATTACAGCAACAACAATTGCAACTATTTTGTTTGCACAGATGCTTTTTATTCCTCAGGAAATAAGAGCAACAGCTTCAACTGTTTTCATGACACTTGCCGTACTGATTTTTGGTGAAATTACACCTAAGTCTATGGCAAAGCAGGCTCCCGAAGCATTTGCAATGTTTTCGGCTCCGTTTCTTAATGCATTGTCAATTGTTCTTACGCCATTGAGCATTATTTTCATGGCATGGCAGAAAAAAATTGTAAACAAGGTGTTTGACTTTGGTGCAGACGATAAAATTACTGAAGATGAGCTTCTTACAATTGTTGACGAGGCAGCAGAGGATGGCGGCATAAACAGCCAGGAAAGCGAGCTTATAAAGAACGCCATTGAGTTTAACGATATAGAGGTTAACGAGGTACTTACGCCCCGTGTTGACGTTGTTGCAATTGACATTGAATGGGACAAGGAGAAGATTGCCGAAACCTTTGAAGAGTCGGGATTTTCCAGACTGCCTGTTTATAAAGATACCATTGATAACATCATAGGCGTGCTTACACACCGTGACTTTGTAGCTGAAGAAAAGAGTGACATTTTCAGGATTGAAAGTGCCATCAAGCCCGTTAAGTTTATTTTCTCAACTATGAAAATATCAAAGCTTCTGAGGTTTTTGCAGGAAAGCAAGTCACATATAGTAGTTGTAAGTGATGAATACGGCGGTACAGAGGGTATTGTAACCTTAGAAGACATTATAGAAGCACTTGTCGGCGAAATCTGGGACGAATACGACAGTGTTGAGCAGAGCGATTTTGAAAAGATTTCCGATAATGCATACAAGGTGAATGCTTCGGCTACATTAGAGGATATGTTTGAATTTTTCTCCCTTCGTTTTGATGAGGAAGAAATGGACGACATAAATACTGTAGGCGGATTTGTGGCTTCCCAGCTTGAAAAAATACCCGATGTGGGCGATACCTTTGAATATGAAAACCTGAAGTTTACTGTTACGAGTACAGACTCGGCAAGAGTGCTGAGTGTGCTTGTAAAGGTGGGCGAAAAGGAAAATAAAGAAGAAAACTAGTATAACTGACCCTGAAATATGGGTCATTTTTTCTTAAAAAAATTTGTATAACTCAAAAAAAAGTGTTGTAAAATTAAAATGCAGATGCTATAATAATTGATGGTATTTTGACAGAGTATGTTTCTGCCAAAAATTTAACATGTTAGAGGGGATTACAATGGCAAACAAAGAAAGAAGAGTCGGAACGGTATCAAGAGGTATTCGCTGTCCTATCATACGCGAAGGTGATGATCTTGCTGCAATCGTAGCAACAAGCGTCCTTGAAGCGGCTGAATTTGAGGGCTTTGAAATCAGAGATCGTGACGTTATTTCCATAACAGAATCTATCGTAGCAAGAGCACAGGGAAACTATGCTTCTGTTGACGATATTGCCGCAGATGTTAAGGCTAAGCTCGGCGGGGACACAGTAGGTGTTATTTTCCCCATACTTTCACGTAACCGCTTTGCTATTTGCTTAAAGGGTATTGCAAAGGCTGTAAAGAAGGTTGTTCTTATGCTCAGCTATCCCTCTGACGAGGTTGGTAATGAGCTCATAAGCATTGATAAAATTGACGAAGCAGGCATCAACCCCTATTCCGATGTGCTTTCCCTTGAAAAGTATCGTGAGCTTTTCGGCGAAAACAAGCACGAATTTACAGGTGTTGATTATGTTCAGTACTATGGCGATGTTATAAAAGAATGCGGTGCAGAGGTTGAAATTGTTTTTGCAAATCAGGCAAAGGCTATTCTCGATTACACCGACTGTGTTATCAACTGCGATATTCACACACGTGCTCGCACAAAGCGTATTCTTCTTGCTGCAGGTGCAAAGGTTGTATGCTCTCTTGACGATATTCTTAACGCTCCTGTGAATGGTTCCGGCTGTAATGAAAAATATGGCCTTCTCGGCTCCAATAAGTCCACAGAGGACAAGATTAAGCTTTTCCCCAGAGAATGTAAAGACCTTGTGCTTGATATCCAGAAGAGAGTTATGGATGCAACAGGCAAGCATGTTGAGGTTATGGTATACGGTGACGGTGCATTCAAGGATCCTCAGGGTAAAATCTGGGAGCTTGCTGACCCGGTTGTTTCTCCTGCTTATACAGACGGTCTTGTTGGCACACCCAATGAACTTAAGCTTAAGTACCTTGCAGATAACGACTTTGCAGAGCTTTCCGGTGAAGCTTTGAAGGAAGCTATCAGCAAGAGCATTAAGGAGAAGGAAGGTAACCTTGTAGGCAACATGGCATCTCAGGGTACAACACCCCGTCAGCTTACAGACCTTATCGGTTCTCTTTGTGACCTTACCTCCGGTTCCGGTGATAAGGGTACACCCGTTGTACTTGTACAGGGCTATTTCGACAACTATACAAACTAATCATATAAAAAGCGACTTTCGGGTCGCTTTTTTGTATGATTGCACCAAAAAAATATTGTTGCTTTTTTAAAGGCTGTATATTATAATACTTAAGATAGGTTATACAAATTGAAAGGACTGATTTAAATGTATTTATCAAAGAAATTTTCTTCAATCAGCCCCTCTGCAACACTTGCTATTGATTCTAAGTTCAAGGCAATGAAAGCGGAAGGTATAGATGTGGTTGGTTTCGGTGCAGGTGAACCTGACTTTCCGACACCCCGTCACATAAAGGATGCCGCTATAGCTGCAATTGAGAATAATATGACAACATATACACCTGCTTCGGGAACACTTGCCGTAAAGGAAGCAGTATGCTGTAAGTTTAAAAATGAAAACAACCTTGAATATAAGGCTGAAAATATTGTTGTATCAAACGGTGCAAAGCACTCTCTTAACAATGCTCTCGGTGCAATTTTAAACCCCGGTGACGAGGTTATAATTCCTGCACCCTGCTGGGTAAGCTATCCCGAGATGGTGCTTCTTGCAGACGGTGTGCCCGTTATTGTTAATTCTACAGAGGAAGAAGGCTTCCTTCCCACAATTGAAAAAATTAAGGCTGCTGTTACAGAAAAGACAAGAGCTATTATTATTAACAACCCTTCAAACCCCACCGGTATGTGCTATTCTGAAGAGTTGCTCCGCGAAATTGCAGATTTGTGTGTGAAGAACAACATATACATTATTGCAGACGAAATTTACGAAAGCCTTGTTTACGGTGGCAGAAAGAATTTCTCCATCGCTACAATAAGCGATGAGGTTAAGGACATTACAATCGTTGTAAACGGTGTTTCCAAAACTTATGCAATGACCGGCTGGAGAATTGGTTACACAGCTTCCAATGCACGCCTTGCGAAGATTATGGGCAATGTGCAGTCTCATGCAACAAGCAACCCCAACTCTATCGCTCAGCATGCAACTGTTGCAGCTCTTACAGGGGATCAGGAGCCCGTTTTGGAAATGAAGAAGGCTTTTGAAGAGAGAAGAAACCACATGGTTGAGAGAATGAACTCCATCGACGGTGTAAGCTGTATTATGCCTGATGGTGCATTCTACATCATGATGAATATTTCTGCACTTTTGGGCAAGGAAATTGACGGCACGGTTATCACAGGCAGTGATGTGTTTGCAGAGAAGTTCCTTGAGGTCGAAAAGGTTGCAGTTGTACCCGGCAAGAGCTTTGGTACAGATATTCACGTAAGATGGAGCTATGCAACAAGCATGGAAAACATCGATAAGGGTCTTGACAGACTTGAAGCATTTATTGCAAAGCTTAAATAATTTTAAAAGGAGATATAATCATGAAACTTGGTGTTATCGGTGCAGGTAATATGTCCTCTGCAATTCTGCAGGGCGTAATCAAAGCCGGAGCTTTTAAGGTTGAGGATATCTACGTGAGCGAAATTCTTGAAGATAAGCTCCAAAAAGCTGCTGAGCTTGGCGTTCATACAACTACTGATGCAAGAGTTGTTGTTGAAAACAGTGACTATATTATGTTTGGTGTAAAGCCCAACGTTATCCTTAAGGTAATGGATGGCGTTAAGAATTTTATCGGTGATAAGGTTGTAATTTCCATAGCTGCAGGTATAAGCGTTGAAAGCATGAAGGCTGTGCTTGGTACAAAGGCAAAGGTTGTTCGTACAATGCCCAATATGCCTGCTCTTGTAGGTGAGGGTATGACAGCAGTGTGCAAGGCTGACGATGTGTCTGAAGAAGAAATGAAAGTCGTTTTCGACATTTTCAATTCAATCGGCAAAACAGCACTTCTGCCCGAAACACTCATTAACACAGCAACTGCTACAAACGGTAGTGGTCCTGCATATGTTTTCATGATGATTGAAGCCATGGCCGATGCTGCGGTGCTTCACGGCATTCCCCGTGACACTGCATATCTGCTTGTTTCACAGACAATTCTTGGTGCGGCAAAGCTTGCACTTGAAACAGGAAAACATCCCGGTCAGCTTAAGGATATGGTATGTTCACCCGGCGGTACTGCAATTGAGGCAGTATATCAGCTTGAGCTTGACGGCTTCCGTGCATCGCTTATTAACGCAATTGACCGTTGCGTAAAGAAAGCAAACAGCATGGGCGAAAAGAAATAAGGACAAGATTCATAATCTCTTCGTTTTTGTCATATATATGGACAGAAACGGAGGGATTTCTTTGTTCAGACATAAATATAAGCATTTAAACGGCATAGCATTTGCACTTGGACTGTTTTTCACCGTAGGACTTGTTCTGGGGACTCTTGCACTTTTGTATGTGCCTCAAAGCATTGTAAGCGAGGCGGTAGCCACATTTAAGATCAATAAAAGCGAAAGCTTTGGTGCACTTTTTAAAGAAAATCTTACATTTGAGCTTGTGTGGATGTTTGTTTTGTGGATGCTGGGGAGCAGTGCCGTTACTGCATCCTTTACCGGTGCCGTAATATCTCTGCGTGGGTTTGTAATTGGCTTTTCAATGGCTTTTTCCAATATAAGCGAGCTTGGCTGGCTCGGGATTTTTACAAGAAGCATTTTGCCTCAGTGCATAACGGCATTGCCATTGATGAGTGCATTTGTTATAATGTGTACAATGCAGATTTCCGGGAGAAGCACGGGTTATAACGGTCAGGCAGGGTATTTTATACGCGGAGGGCTGTTTTTTGTACTTTTAGTACCGCTTTGTGCTCTTGAAACCTGGCTTATGCTGTTTTTTGAAAAATTTTGTTAATTTTACTATTGTATATTGCTGTTGTTTGGGTGTAAAATCGTATGGAAGGGAGGGTAAGGCATGAAAAAGCTGATTTCGGCATATGAGAATGCTCTTTGGAACGAGTGTGCGAAAAATACGGTGCAATCATACATGATTGACCTTGAAAAATTTCTTAAAGAGTGTAATGTTAAAACTAAAAAAGACCTTCTTAAGATAAAGGCGGATACCGTAAACGACTATATACAGAACCGGAAAAACCTTGGTGTGTCTTATTCTTCTGTTTTGAGATCGGTTGCTTCTTTGAAAAAATTTTTTGGTTACGCCTTTGAAGCGGGAATAACGAAGAGAAATCCTGCTGAGGGCATAAACATGCCTAAACCGCAACGGAAAATGCCCATCACAATGACTGATGAAGAGGTTGTAGACTTGCTTGAAGCCCCCGATAAAGCAACCTTGAAGGGGATAAGGGACTCGGCTATGCTGGAGCTTATGTATGCAACGGGTGCACGTGTTAGTGAAATTGTAGGTCTTAAAACAGGCGATGTGGTTTTAAAAAATGAGGTTGTTATCCTTCAGACCGGTAAAAAAAGCAGATATGTTCCCATTGGAAGTGTTGCCATAGATGCATTGTATAAATACATTAAAGATTGCCGTGGTGAAATTGCTACGGAAAAGTCAGGAGATTCATTTTTCCTTAATCTTTACGGTGAGCCCATGTCCAGGCAGGGCTTCTGGAAAATTGTGAAGGGTTACATTGAAAAATGCGGGCTTAATCCGGGTATAACACCCCAGAGCTTACGCCATTCCTTTGCTCTTCATATGCTCCGTAACGGGGCAGATGCACGTGCTGTTTCAGAAATGCTCGGCTACAGCGATGTTTCCTCAACAAAAATTTATATGGATGTTTTAAATAACAGAATACGCGATATTTATAAAAGCTCTCATCCGAGAGCATAAAAAGGAGCCACAGGGCTCCTTTTTATGTGGACATAAGGGGCAAATAGTGGTACAATATTTTAAAAGGAGGTGAGGATAAATGCGTGTGATACTTCATTGCGACTGCAATGGCTTTTTCGCTTCTGTAGAAGCACTTGATAATCCCGAACTGAAAAACATACCTATGGCAGTAGGCGGCGATGAGGAAAGCAGAAAAGGCATAATACTCGCAAAAAATGAAGCAGCAAAAAAGTACGGTATTGTAACTGCAGAAACCATATGGTCTGCAAGAAAAAAGTGCCCTCATCTTGTAATTGTACCCCCAAGGCACGAAAGATACATGGAGGTATCAAGGAAAGTTAACGAAATATACAAGGAATATACAGAATTTGTAGAGCCCTTTGGTATTGACGAATCCTGGCTTGATGTAACAAGTGTTAAAGAGCTTTTCGGCGACGGCAAAAAGATTGCTGATGAATTGAGAGGAAGAATTGCCCGTGAAATAGGGACAACAATTTCCGTGGGTGTATCATTTACGAAATCCTTTGCAAAACTGGGCAGCGATTATAAGAAGCCTGATGCTACGACGGTTATAATGCCTGAGGATGTTGAAAGGATTGTTTATCCTCAGCCGTTGGGAAATTTGCTTTTTGCGGGTGCAAAAAGCTGTAATGAATTTTCTAAATACGGTATAAACACCATAGGCGAGCTTGCAAAAGCAGACAAGGCTTTTATTGAGAAACATTTTGGTAAAAACGGATTGCTTTTATATAATTACGCTATCGGAAACGATGAGGACAGAGTGCGTAGTATTTACGAAGAAGAGGAGATAAAATCCATTGGAAATTCCTACACATTTGCCCATGATTTGCAAGGGGAGGAGGAAATAAGGCATGCACTTATGTGGCTGTGTGACGTTGTTTCCTCAAGAATGAGAAAGGCAGGAGTAAAGTGCACGGTTGTTTCAGCCACGGTTCGTGACGGAAACTTCAGAACGGTTTCAAGGCAGATGACACTTTCTGCACCCACAAACCACGCCAGGGATTTACTGGAATTTGGAATGACGCTTGTGAAAAAGTGTGGAATATCACAGGGAGTAAGGCTTCTTGGCATATCCGGCACCAATTTTGTGCAGGACGGGGAAGAACAGATTACTCTTTTTGGCATTGAAAACAACAGAAAGAGTGAAAAGCTTGATGCTGCCATTGACTCGGTGAGGGCAAGATTTGGGCAAAAAGCTGTAAAATTTGCTTCAAGTGAAGAGCATTATACTAAATATGCCGAAAAAGGTGAAGATAACAACTAAACTTTGTGATTTATATTGACAATAAACATACATTTTTGGTAAAATATAATGGAGAATTTGTTTGAAGAAAAGAGGGTTTTATTATGAAAACACCTAAGGTGGCACTTATTATGGGCAGTGATTCAGATTTTGAAGCCGTAAAGCCTTGTATAAAGAGGCTCAAGAGCTTTGGAATTGAAACAACAGTACGAGTTTTATCAGCACACAGAACTCCTGATGAGTCCAAGGAGTTTGCAACAAACGCGGAAAAGAACGGATACGACTGTATTATTGCGGCAGCAGGTAAGGCTGCACATCTTCCCGGTGTGCTCGCAGCATTTACAACTCTTCCCGTAATTGGTATTCCGATTAAGTCTTCTACAATGGACGGCATGGATTCGCTTTTTTCCATTGTTCAGATGCCTCCGGGAATTCCCGTTGCAACAGTTGCAATAAACGGCAGTGATAATGCGGCAATCCTTGCATGTCAGATTCTTTCTCTTCGCTATGAAGAGCTTGGATTGAAAATGAAGGAGCTCAAGCGTGAGATGAGAGAAAAGGTTCTCGAAAAGGATGCAAAAATTCAGGCTTTGGCCGATGAAATATAAGAAAAGTGAGGAATAGGTTATGAGCGAAAGTTATAAGAACGCCGGCGTTGACGTTGAAGCCGGTTATGAAGCTGTCAGACTTATGAAGGCTGACGTTAAGAAGACATTTATTGATGGCGTTATGAGTGATATAGGCGGTTTTGGCGGTCTTTTCTCCATCAATAAGGATAATTACGAGGAGCCTGTGCTTGTTTCCGGTACAGATGGTGTAGGCACAAAGCTTAAGATGGCGTTTATTGCCGATAAGCACGACACAGTAGGTATTGACGCAGTTGCAATGTGTGTTAATGACGTTGTGTGCTCCGGTGCGAAGCCCCTTTTCTTCCTTGACTATGTAGCAGTAGGCAAGAACGTTCCCGAAAAGGTTGCAACCATTGTAAAGGGCGTTGCTGACGGCTGTGTTCAGGCAGGCTGTGCACTCATCGGCGGCGAAACTGCCGAAATGCCCGGATTTTATCCCGTTGACGAATACGATATCGCAGGCTTTACTGTAGGTATTGTTGACAAGAAGGATATCATTGACGGAAGTAAGCTTAGTAGCGGCGATGCACTTATCGGTATTGCATCAAGCGGTGTTCACTCCAACGGTTTTTCTCTTGTCAGAAAGGTTTTCGATGTTCGTGAGGACAATGAAAAGCTTAAGGAATATAACGAATTTTTAGGCGACAGCCTTGTAAACACACTTCTTACACCCACAAAGATTTATGTTAAGAGTGCACTTAAGCTCATTGAAGAGTGCGATGTAAGAGCAATTTCCCACATTACAGGCGGTGGCTTCTACGAAAACATTCCGAGAATGTTGCCTGCAAATATGAAGGCTGTTATCAAGAAGGATTCCTTCGAGGTTCTTCCCATCTTCAAGCTTTTGCAGGAGGTTGGCAA
This sequence comes from Clostridia bacterium, assembly GCA_017440585.1. GTDB lineage: Bacteria > Bacillota > Clostridia > UMGS1883 > UMGS1883 > RGIG1927. The sequence continues at coordinate 65,799 of JAFSGW010000017.1, forward strand.
CATTCCCGAAAGAGATATGTTCAACACCTTTAATATGGGTATCGGTATGATTGCTGCTGTTCCTGCCGCTGAGGCTGAAAAAGCAGTAAAGGTTCTCGAAGAAATGGGCGAGAAGGCATACATCATCGGTACTGTTGAAGACGGTGAAAACGGGGTAGAGCTTATATGAAAAGAATAGGCGTTCTCGTTTCAGGTGGCGGAACAAACCTTCAGGCAATTCTTGATGCCTGCGAATCAGGGCTTATAAAGTCGGGCAAGGTTGTTACCGTTGTATCCAACAAAAAGGATGTATACGCCTTAGAAAGGGCAAAAAATGCCAATGTTGAAGGCATTGTTATTGAAAAGAAGGCATTTGACAGCATTGAAGCCTTTGACGAGGCACTTTGTGCACATATGAAAAGCCGTGAGGTAGACCTTATTGTTATGGCAGGCTTTCTGTGCATAGTGGGTGACAAGCTTATAAGTGAATTTGAGAACAGAATTATAAATATTCACCCGTCGCTTATTCCCTCCTTCTGCGGTGCAGGTTTTTACGGGCTTCGTGTTCACGAGGCGGCACTTAATTACGGAGTTAAGGTTTCCGGTGCAACCGTGCATTATGTGAACGGTGTTGTTGACGGAGGCAAAATTATAAAGCAGAAGGCTGTTTATATTAAAGATGACGATACTCCCGAAACTCTTCAGAAGCGTATTATGGAAGAGGCTGAATGGAAGATACTTCCCGAAGCAATTGAGGAAATCTGTGCATCTATGTAAGAAAGGACGATTGAAATGATACTTTCCGAAGAACTTAAGAATAATTCCTACCCCGGCAGAGGTATTGTGATAGGCAAGAGCAAGTGCGGTAAGTTCGCTGTTACAGCTTACTTCATTATGGGCAGAAGCGAAAACAGCCGTAACAGAGTTTTTGTTGAAGATGGTGAAGGCATCCGTACAGAGGCTTTTGACCCTTCAAAGCTCACTGACCCTCATCTTATTATTTATGCACCCGTAAGAGTGCTTGGCAACAAGACAATAGTTACAAACGGTGACCAGACTGATACAATCTATGAGCTTATGAATCAGCAGCTCACCTTTGAGCAGAGCCTTCGCGCACGTGAATTTGAAGATGATGCCCCCAATTACACACCCCGTATTTCAGGCATCATGAAGGTTGAAGGCGGTAACTACAGCTATGCTATGAGCATTTTAAAGAGCAATAACGGTAACCCCGATTCCTGCCTCAGATTTACATATTCCTACAAGAATCCTCTTAACGGTGAAGGTCACTTTATCCATACCTATATGGGCGACGGAAATCCCCTTCCTTCCTTTAAGGGTGAGCCTAAAGAAGTTGTGATTGATGAAGATATCGACGCATTCACAAATACTATCTGGACATCTCTTAATGAGGACAACAAGGTTTCTTTATTTGTAAGATATATTGATATTGAAACAGGTAAATATGAAACAAGAATTATTAACAAAAACAACTAACGGAGGTCATGAAAATGAATTCTATGCAGTTAAAGTATGGTTGTAACCCCAACCAGAAGCCTTCCCGTATTTATATTGAAAACGGCGATCTGCCTATTGAAGTATTGAACGGCAACCCCGGTTATATTAACCTTCTTGATGCATTTAACGGCTGGCAGCTTGTGCGCGAGCTTAAAAAGGCTACAGGTCTTCCTGCGGCTACAAGCTTCAAGCACGTTTCTCCTGCAGGTGCTGCAGTTGGTGAGCCTTTGAGCGATGTGTTAAAGAAAATCTATTTTGTTGAAGATAAAGAACTTTCTCCTTTAGCTTGTGCATATGCAAGAGCAAGAGGTGCTGACAGAATGAGCTCCTTTGGTGACTTTGTTGCTTTAAGCGATGTTTGTGATGTTCCCACAGCTATGCTTCTTAAGCCCGAAGTTTCTGACGGCGTTATTGCACCCGGTTATGAGCCCGAAGCCCTTGAAATTTTAAAGAGCAAGAGAAGAGGTACATATAACATCATTAAAATTGATGAAAGCTATGTTCCCGATCCCATTGAACGTAAGCAGGTGTTCGGTATTACCTTTGAGCAGGGCAGAAATGAGCTTGATATCAATGCTGATATGCTTAATGAAATCGTTACAAAGAACACAGAAATTCCCGAAAGTGCAAAGAGAGACCTTCTTATTGCTCTTATCACACTTAAGTATACACAGTCAAACTCCGTTTGCTATGCAAAGGACGGTCAGGCTATAGGTATTGGTGCAGGTCAGCAGAGCCGTATCCACTGCACACGTCTTGCAGGCAGCAAGGCAGACAACTGGTGGCTTCGTCAGTCTCCTCAGGTTTTAGGCTTAAAGTTTTTGGACACAGTTGCAAAGCCTGACAGAGACAACGCTATTGACGTTTATATGTCCGAGGATTATATGGATGTTTTAGCTGACGGCATCTGGGAAAACATTTTTGCAGAAAAGCCTGCTGTTTTCACAAAGGAAGAGAAGAGAGCATGGCTTGATAAGAACACTGATGTTGCTCTTGGCTCCGATGCATTCTTCCCCTTTGGTGATAACATTGAAAGAGCATATAAGAGTGGCGTTAAGTATATTGCACAGCCCGGCGGTTCGAAGCGTGACGACATTGTTATCGAAACCTGCGACAGATTCGGCATTGCAATGTGCATGACACACAACAGATTATTCCATCATTAATCCCGGGAGGCTTTTAAAATGAAGGTTTTAGTAGTTGGCGGCGGCGGAAGAGAGCATACAATTGTATGGAAGCTTTCCCAGAGCCCTAAGGTTGATAAGATTTATTGTGCACCCGGCAATGCAGGTATTGCCTCCCTGGCAGAATGTGTTGCTATTAAGGCAACCGATGTTGATGCTATGGTGGACTTTGCCGTAAAGGAAAAGGTTGACATGGTTATGGTTGCACCTGATGACCCGTTGGTGCTCGGCATGGTTGATGCTATGGAGGCTAAGGGTATCCGTGCATTCGGTCCCAGAGCAAATGCGGCAATTATTGAAGGCAGTAAGGTTTTTTCTAAGGACCTTATGAAGAAGTACAATATTCCTACTGCAAAGTATGAAGTGTTTGACAATGCAGATGCAGCGATAAAATATCTTCAGACTGCACCTATCCCTACGGTTATCAAGGCAGAAGGCTTGGCACTTGGTAAGGGCGTTATTATTGCAATGACTCTTGAAGAGGCAGAAAAAGCTGTTCACGAAATGATGGAGGATAAGGTTTTCGGCAATGCGGGAAGCCGTATTGTTATTGAAGAATTTTTGTCCGGTCCCGAGGTAAGTGTTCTTGCATTTACTGACGGCAAGACTGTTAAGCCCATGGTTTCAGCTCAGGACCATAAGAGAGCATATGATAACGATGAAGGTCTTAACACAGGCGGCATGGGAACTTTCTCACCCTCAAGAATTTACGACGAAAAGATGGCAGAGGAATGCATGCAGAACATTTTTATTCCTACAGTAAATGCCATGAATGCAGAGGGCAGAACCTTCAAGGGCGTTTTATACTTTGGTCTTATGGCAACAAAGGATGGCGTTAAGGTTATTGAATACAACTGCCGTTTCGGTGACCCCGAGACTCAGGTTGTGCTCCCGAGATTAGAGAGCGACCTTTACGAAATTTTTGATGCAATTATTGATGAAAGACTTGCCGAGATTGACATAAAATGGCGTGACGGCGGTGCTGTATGCGTTGTTTGTGCAAGCGGCGGTTATCCCGTTAAGTATGAATCGGGCTTTGAAATTACAGGCATTGAGGATGCGGAAGCTTTAGGCGACATTACCGTATTCCATGCAGGCACAAAGGCTCAAGACGGTAAAATTGTTACCGCAGGTGGCAGAGTGCTTGGTGTTACCGCTGTTGCTGAAAGCCTTGATGCTGCAATTAAGAAGGCATACGAGGGTGTAGAAAAGGTGCACTTTGACAAGATGCACTACAGAAAAGATATAGGTATTAAAAAATACAACTGATAGGTTGATTTTATGAATAAGAATACACAAAGCAAAACTAACTTTTTCCTTACCGTTCTGGATGAAAGACTCCGGAACGGAAAGGAATATTTTCTTAATATAGACATTAGTTTCAAATCAGGCACAAAAACTTTTCCCGCTAAAGTAAAGAAAGAGGGAGAAGATTTTGTGTTTATTCATAATGCGAATAAAGAAAAGTTTGAGTGGAAACTGATTGTTGATGCAATGGCAAATTATGATTCCATGGTTCTTGTATACAAGGAAAGAGGTACAAATGCCGTTATAGAGGCAAGTGACCGCAATGTTACATTGAAGTATGAGGATTCTGCCGAAACAGAGGAGGAGACAACCTCAACTGTTAAAAACAACCGCAATTATCTTATTAAGCCTCCCAAGGCGAATACTCTTTTAAAAGAGATAGGCATTATGGGCGAAAACGGCAAAATAAAGAACGATATGGTTCGTAAGTATAACCAGATTGACCATTTTGTTGAGCTTATAAGCGACCATTTAAAGCGTATTGACGGTAAGGTAGAGGTGCTTGACTGTGCCTGCGGTAAGAGCTATCTTTCTTTTGCACTTAATTACTATCTTCGTGATGTTCTGAAAAAGGATTGTCACGTGACGGGCGTTGACTATTCTGAGGTTGTAATTAAAGCCTCGAAGAAGAGTGCTGAAAACATGGGCTATTCAAACATGACATTTGTTAAGGCTGACCTTACCGATTACAAGGTAACAACACCGCCTGATGTTGTTATAAGCCTTCATGCCTGCGACATTGCAACGGACATGGCAATTGCGGCAGGCATAAACAACGGAGCAAAGGCAATTTTTGCAGTGCCCTGCTGTCATAAGGAGCTTTTGGGGCAGTATTCCTACGATGAATTTGCACCGCTTTTAAAGCACGGCATTTTCAAGGCAAGGATGGCAGATTTACTTACAGACAGCCTCAGATGTTTGCTTCTTGAAGCCTCAGGCTATACTGTGACTGCTCAGGAGTACATTTCACCCGTTGAAACCCCTAAGAACCTTCTTATTAAAGCCTTTAAGGATGGCAAAAGACAGAAGGAAGCAAAGGAAGAATATTTAAGATTAAAAGAACTGCTTGGGGTTACACCAAAGCTTGAAACGCTTATAAAGCTGTGAGGTGGGTTATGAGACTTATTTTTGCATCGGACATACACGGAAGTGAATATTACACGAAAAAGCTTCTGGAACGTTATGAGGACTTAAAATGCGATAAATTAATTCTCCTTGGTGACATTTTATACCACGGACCCAGAAATGATTTGCCTGAGGGTTACAACCCCAAGGGCGTAATTGCTCTTTTAAATGCTTTAAGCGATGAAATACTGTGTGTGAGGGGTAATTGCGAGGCTGAGGTTGACCAGATGGTATTGGATTTTTCCTGCATGAGTGAAAGCATGGTAATGTTTGAAAGAGGGAAAATGCTTTTTATAACACACGGGCATAAATTCAATATGGAAAACCTGCCCAAATTAAAGAAGGGTGATATTCTCATACACGGGCATACCCACGTGCAGACAGTGGAAAGCTTCGGCGAAAATTTATACATTAACCCCGGCAGTATATCAATCCCGAAAGAAAACAACCCGCCCTCATTTATGCTTTATGAGAACGGAAGGTTTACAATATATGACTTCGATATGAACGTTTTAAACGAGGTGAGCATATGAATAAGATAACTTTGTATCCCGATAAAAAATTGCATCCCCTTGGTGATTTGTACGGTATATTTTTTGAAGATATAAACCACGCCGCTGATGGCGGATTATATGCAGAAATGGTACAAAACCGTTCTTTTGAGTTTGACACAATTGACAATAGAAGGTATAACCCTCTTACTGCCTGGGAAACCCTTGGCTGTGAAGTGAGGGTTGAAAATGCATATCCTCTTAATCGCAACAATACCCATTACCTTGTAATTGAAGTAAATGACTATGAATGCGGTGTTGAAAACCACGGCTTTAATGACGGTATGCATATCAAGAAGGGCGAGAGGTACAAATTTTCCTTTTACGCACGACGTAATACGGGTTTTTCAAAAGATGTGAACATCCGCCTTGTTTCGAAAGAAACGGGGCCCGTGGCTTGTGAAACCATTAAAATTACAAGCTGCGACTGGGAAAAGTACCAGTGTGTGCTTACTGCAGAGGAAAGCGGAGTTTGTTATCTTGTAATTACAACCTCGGGAAAGAGCCTTGTTTACCTTGATGATGTATCACTTTTCCCTGAAAATACATATAAGAACCGTGAAAACGGTTTAAGGCGTGATATAGCAACACTTCTTGCGGAATTAAAGCCTAAATTTATGCGTTTCCCCGGGGGATGCCTGGTGCACGACGGCAATCTGGACCCTCATGCAAGAAATTCGCTGTATCGCTGGAAAAATACAATCGGTGATGTGAGTGAAAGACCAACAAGGAGAAGTAACTGGGGCTATAATCAGACCTTAGGGCTCGGGTATTACGAATATTTCCTTTTCTGCGAGGATATTGGTGCAAAGCCTTTGCCCGTTCTTCCTGCGGCATATAACCCTCATCACCACGATGCTGTGCCCTTTGATGAATTAAAGCCCTGGATAGATGATGCACTTGATTTGATTGAGTTTGCAAACGGCACAACCGAAACTAAATGGGGCAAAATCCGTGCAGAGCTTGGTCACAGCGAGCCCTTTAACCTTGAATACCTTGCAATAGGTAATGAAGAGGTGGGGGATGACTTCTTTGAAAGGTACCCTTATTTCCATAAGGCTATAAAGGAAAAATACCCCGAAATTAAGCTTATAGGCTCATCGGGACCCTTCCCCTGCGGTGGCGAGTTTGAAAAGGGATGGAAATGTGCAAGGGAAAACAAGAGTGAAATGGTAGATGAGCATTACTACGTTTCACCTGAATGGATGATAGCAAACAACAAGAGGTATTTTGAATATAAAAAGGATGACCCGAAGGTATTTTTAGGTGAATATGCTTCCTGGGGCAACACCTTTTACAACGCCCTCTGCGAGGCAAGCTATATGACCGCTATGGAAACAAGCGGAAATGTGGCACTTGCATGCTATGCACCTCTTCTTTGTAATGCTGACTATGTGAACTGGAAGCCTGACCTTATCTGGTTTAACGGTGAAAGTGCATATGGCACACCTAACTACTATGTACAGAAGCTCTTTATGAATAACCAGGGAGACAGTGCAATAGAGCATTCTGTAGTTTCGGAGAAAAACTCTGTTGCTCTCAGTGACGAAAACATCACCGGAGAGATATTTTTCAAAACAGTGGACACCGAAGCACAGTTTTATGACATTAAAATTAACGGAAAAACTGTAAATGAAAAAGGCTTTACACTTAAACGGGAAGGTTCGCAGATGAAAAAGCTCGAAGAAGTAGGAATTTTAGGGGATTTTGAGTTAGAGTGTAAAGCGAAAGAGCTTGACGGAAAAAGAGGCTTTATCATCTGTTTTGGAGTTAAAGGTTATGGCAATTTATACCATTGGGAGTTCGGCGGCTGGCAAAATCAGGACAGTGCGGTATGCTCAACGGTAAATTACAGAGAGTCTGTTCTTGCCCATGAACTCAGAAGCGTGGAGAAAGACCGTGAATACACACTTAAAGTGGTTGTCCGCAAAAATGTGATTTTATGCTATATTGATAACGAGCTTGTTCACGAGGCAGTTGTGAAGCCTGCGGTAGTTGAACCCGTTTATACAGCATCTTCCGTAAACGAAGACGGCAGTGTGGTTTTAAAGGTTGTTAATTTGCAGGATACTGAATATAATGCAGAAATCGAAACAAATATGAACATACAACGCGTGGCAGGTGAGGTTATAACAGGGGATTTAAATGCCGAAAACAGCTTTGAAAACCCCAAAAACATTGTGCCTTGTAATATAGCTTTTGAGTATGAAGGCTCGGTTATAAAGCATAGTTTCCCTTCCCATAGCGTAACGGTAATAGTAATAAATGGATAAATTCAAAAGTTTTGCTGAAAAAGTGCAGGACGTAACAGCAAATGTGCTTTTAACAAGACCTTTGGCAGTGTTTTCTGTTCTTGCATTCATATTTGTAATTATGAGGCTCTATTTTTCCATAGAGCCTCTGCTTTTGCTGGCATTTTTCATAGGCTGTCTGTTTGTTTTCCTTTACGTTAAAGGTAAAACAGATGCTTTCATAACTGCATTTTTATGCTTGTCCATGCTTTTGGGGATTTGTGCCGCAAATAATAAGCTTTTTAAGGTGGAAAGCCTATATAAAAGCCTTGACGATGAATATGTCCGCATTTCGGGAACGGTGTCATCTGTGCCTGATGAAGGAAAAAGCTTTAACACCTTCTTTGTTGAATGCGATGAAATCGAGTCGCACAAAGGCACGTTTAATAATGTGAAGGTTTATGTGAAGCTGAAGGACCGCTTTCCTTTGAGCTATGGCGACAGAATCCTTTTTAATGCAAAGCTAACTGCTGCAGGGAGAAATGATACACCTTTTGAAAAGTATTATCTTGCAAAAGGGGCACTGTTTACAGCAAGTGATGTGACGGTGCTTGGGAGGTCTCCGTCCGCGGGCTTTGACGGTATACTTGCAAGGGCAAGGAACTATTTTATCACAGTTTCGGATAAATGGCTTGAAAACCGTGATGCAGTAGCTCTCTTTAAGGCACTTACTGCAGGCGACAGAAGCGATTTTTCAAAGGAGCTGACAAGAAACCTCAGCCTTTCAGGGCTTAGCCACATTGCCTGTGTATCGGGGTTACATGTGTCAATCATAGGTATGGCGGTTTTCTCCCTCTTTAAAAAGCGGGGAAGGGTTTTATCGGCAATACTGGCACTTACGGCAGTTTATTTCTTTGCTTTCCTTACGGGTGCAACGCCCTCTTCATTACGTGCGGCAATAATGTTTACAAGCTTTATAATCGCCCGTATTGCATTAAGGGACAACGACAGCTTTACATCCCTTTGCATTTCAGCTATGCTGCTTATTCTGATAAATCCTTATGTAATATTTGATACGGGGTTCATTCTGTCTTTTTTAAGTGTACTTGGCATACAGATATTTTCATATTATTTCAAGCAACTAATGAGCTTTTTGCCCGATAAGCTTTCCGATTCCATATCTGTTACAATGGCAGCACAGCTCATGACAGCACCGGTTGTGGTGAATATGTTCGGATATTTAACAACCTATTCGGTGTTTTCAAACATAATTATTTCCGTAATTTTCATATGGGTATTATATTTGTGCTTCGTTCTTGCTTTCGTTGCACCAATTCCCATAATAAACACAATTACGGCGTGGCTTTGCGAATGTGGGCTTATAATTATAGCGGCTGTGGCAAATTTCTTTGCGGAATTGCCCTTCAGCCACATTGGTGCAAGCAGTATGAACGTAGTGCAGATTATAGCATATTATGTTATAGTGGTTATGTTTGTTTTCAGAGAGAAGCTTTCTAAATGGTTTACGGGCACAGTTTTGCTTTTGTGCATGCTGTTGTCGGTTGTAAGTGCTTTTATTTAAGGACACGGAGACGTGTCCTTAAATTTTTACTTGACAAGCCTACAAATGTAGTCTATAATGAGGTTGACTACAATTGTAGGTGAAAGGAGAATTAGTATGCCTAAAACAATAACAGAATCCGAATATGAGATTATGAAGGTCTTGTGGGAAAACAGCGGTGCCATGGGGCTTGGAGAAATAATGAGCACACTGGGCGATAAATGGGCACGTAATACCGTTGGTACACTTCTTGTACGTCTTGCTGAAAAAGGCGTTATAGGCGTTAAAAAGCAGGGTAAAACCAATTTGTATTGTGCAATCTTAAATGAGAAGGATTACAGCATAAGTGAAACAAAGAGCTTTTTGTCGAAGCTTTATAAGGGCTCCGTTGGAAACCTGGTTGCATCTTTGTTTGAAAGCAAAGAGCTTTCCGAAGCTGAAATAGAAAGCCTCAGAAAAATTATTAACGGTGACTGACTATGAAAACATTGTTATTTTTAAACATTCAGGGAAGTGTGCTTGTAATATTGCTTCTTTTGCTGAAAAAAATAATTCACCGTTCTTTTTCGGGCAAGGCACAAAGAGCAATGTGGGCTTTTGCAGCGGTTATGTTTTTACTGCCCATATGGAAGCTGGTGCCTGCGGAGAAGGCTGTACCAATAATCATACCCTATTATGATGACAGCTTAATTTATGAAGCTGTGGCAGACATAAGCGAAAATGATGACAGAGATTTTAACACAGAGGAATTTTCTCCCATAAAGATATATGATATCGTGCCTTTAATATGGGGGTCGGGAGCAGCTTTGTTTATGCTTCTGAGCATCTCAAGCTATATGGTGTTTCTGTTTAAAAAGAGAAGAGCAAGCAATAGTGTTACCGATGAGGTTCTTGAAAATATACTGCCCGAAACAGATATAAAACGGAAAATAAGGCTCAGAGAGTGCACTGATAATGACTCGCCTATGCTGACGGGAGTGTTTTTCCCTGTTGTGTACATACCAAAGAATGAGCTTAACGAGGCGGAGAGAGGGTATATATACCGTCATGAGCTTATGCATTTTCTGCATAAGGATTTGCTGTTGAAATGGTTTGTATGCTTTATCAATGCCATACATTGGTTCAATCCTTTTATGTATATTGTTATGAGAAATATTAATGAAGCCTGCGAAATTTACTGCGACGAAGAAGTTACAAAAGATATGGATATTGAGAGCAAACGAGGGTACATGAATACAATATTGAATTTAGTAGGGAAGAAAGGAGAAAACTATGTTTAAAAGCATTTACACAACACGTATGAGCGGAAGCAGCAGGGTTCTTGCGAAGAGATTTGAAAAAATTTCAGGTCAGCCGGGCAGGTTTAAAAGCCTGAAGGCTGTAATATGCAGTGTTCTGGTTATATCTGTTTTCGCCCTTGGAACTATCGTTATGGCTGATATTGACAAAGAGGAGGAATATACGCTTCTTATCACAAATAATCGCTTGGCTGTACTTCTTGAAAATACACCCTTTGTTGAAAACGGAGAAGTATATGTTCCCCTTCGTGAGCTTTTTACAAAGCTTGGGTTTATGAATCATATTGATGCAAAAATGGAATGGAATGACGGAACAGTACTGATTTATCTTGTTGAAGAAAACCTTAACGAGGACAGAGGCAGTGCACATACAAGCTATATGTATAAAATTGAAATTGGCAAAAGCGAGCTTTTGATGAACCCTGATGAATTAGTCAGTATGGAAGGAAGCTATGAATTTACAGAGCCGATGAATTTGCCTCCCGTACTGAAAGGAAATGTAACATACATACCGTTTGCATATGCACAAAGAATGGTTGAGAGAGCCGACAACGGAATACAGTCACCTCCTGACAGATACGATCTGGAATTCGTATATTCGGGAGAGGTGCTTGAGATTGGTTATCCTTTTGACATGGAATATCCCGTGACAAGTATGTTTGGCGAAAGAATACATCCTATAACGGGAGAAAAGAGATTGCATAGCGGAACGGATTTTGGTGTAGATGTGGGAACAAGCGTCAGAGCCGGTATTGACGGAATGGTTACGGACGAAGGTTTTGATGAAAACAACGGATATTATGTTGTTGTGAAAAATGATATCGGAGTGGAGATTTTATATGCTCACCTGAGCACTATTGCAAGGCATGGTGCATACGAGGTTAAAAAGGGCGATATTATAGGGGCGAGCGGAAACAGTGGTAAATCTACAGGACCGCATTTGCATATGGAGGTTAAAATTAACGGAAAGTATGTTAACCCTGAGCTGTATTTTGAGGATGTTGTTTATGTAGCAGGTTTTCTGAATGAGGTTTCGGATCAATTACCGAGAGTATTACATATATGCGGCTATCCGGATGCGGAATATGAAATTAAAGGATGCAGTATTGAAAATGACAATGCACATATCGAAATTGAACTTTTAAATTACGAAAACGATGTCATTACTATTCAGTATTACAAAAATGCCGGTGGACAGTGGTGGCTTGGGGCAGGCTTTAATAAGCAGGGGTTAATATTCATAACATAAAAAAGATGCAGGAAGAATTTCCTGCATCTTTTTGGTTAGTTTGAGAATTTAATCTGATTCCAGAGTGACTGGATGTAATTGTTTGTTTCCTCGGGAAGTGCAATGTAAAGCTCTGTTTTTTCGTTTAAGAATTCATCAGAGGGGTAACGGCGTTCGTCGTTCTTCACCTCGTCATCAAGAAGCTCAAACACTTCCTTATGGGGAGTGGAGTAGCCGATGTATTCACAGTTTGCAAGAGCAATTTCTGTTTCGCAAAGGAAGTTGATATACATTTCAGCTGCTTCCTTATTCTTCGCACCGGTGGGAATACAAGCCGCATCCACAAACCTATTGGTGCCCTCCTTGGGAATGTAATAGTCAAGGTCGGGATTGGACTCAAGCATGGAAACCGCATCACCAACGTAATAGGGTGCTACAGCGGCGTTACCGCCTTCCATTTTGTCAAACACTTCGTCCATTACATATGCCTGAACAAGGTCTGATGAATACTGCTCGTAGAGCTTTTCAAAGGTTTTGTCAATCTCATTTTTATCTGTTGTGTTCAGAGAATAACCCATGTAGCACTGTGCTGCCGCAAAGGCATCACGGGGGTTGTTGAACATAAGAATGTTGCCCTTTTGTGCTTCATCCCAGAGAGCACCCCAGCTGTCGGGAGCCTTGTCATACATGGTTTTGTTGTAGATAATGCAAACCATACCCCAGGTGTAGGGAACTGTGTACTCATTGGTTGGGTCATAGGAAAGGTTTTTGAAGGTATCCATTATCTTTGTGTCAAAGTTGGGAATGTTTTCATAATCCAGCTTCTGAATCATGCCTTCGTTTATGAACCTTGAAATCATATAGTCAGAAGGGATAACAATGTCATAATTAGCACCACCGCTCTTTAATTTAGCGTAGAGCTCTTCATTGTTGGTATAGGTTGTGTAATTAACCTTAATGCCCGTTAAAGCCTCAAACTGCTCATTAACGTTTATCATATCCGCTTCATCTATACAGAGGTATTCGCCCCAGTTTGCAACGTTAATTGTCAGTTTATCGTTTGCAAAACGCGTATAGTCATAATTTGAAAGCATGCGCATGTCCATTTCAAGCTTGGGACCCATATTGAGCACAATGCCAACTGTAACACCAACAGAAGAAACGAGGAGGACAAGAGCTGTTATAAGGGCAATTGTCTTCTTTCTTGAACGAAGACCTTCTTTTTCCTTCTGTTCAACCCTGAGCTTTCTGTTGTCAATAAAGTTCTTTACAACGAGAACTATAAGTATTGTAACAAAAATGAGGGTGGAAAGTGCATTGATACTGGGGTCCATGTTACGTCTTGTCATGGAGTTGATTACAATGGGAAGTGTGAGTACGCCTTCACCTGAGTTGAAGTAGCTGACAACAAAGTCGTCAAGAGAGTAGGTGAGAGCCATTATAAAGCCTGAAAATACGCCGGGCAATATTTCGGGTATAACAACTTTAAAGAATGCCTGACGGGAATTACAGCCTAAATCATATGCCGCTTCGAGCAAATTGGGGTTCATCTGCCTTAATTTGGGCAGAACCTGAAAGATTACATAGGGAACACAGAATGCAATATGTGCAAGAACAAGTGTGATGTAACCAAATTCAAGCGGGGTATAGCGCATGAACACCTTGAAAAGAAGCATTAAGGATACACCCATGATAATTTCGGGGTTTACAATGGGGATATAGGTAATGTTCATTACAAGGGAACGTGTTTTTTTGTTAAGGTTATTGATGCCTATTGCAGCTGTTGTACCCAAAGCTGTGGAAATAACAGAAGAAACAATTGCCACAAGAAGGGTATTGAACAGAGCGAGCATTGTGGTGCGATCAGAAAACAGTGCAACGTACCATCTTAAGGAGAAACCGCCCCATGCAACACGTGAATCCTTCGCATTGAAGGAGAAAATTACAAGTGTAAGGATGGGCAGGTATAGAAAGAGCACCAGAAGCACCATATAAAGTTTTGAGGTCAAGGACTTTTTCATACTACGGCATCCTCCCCTCCGAACTGGTTAAAGATGCCTATAATAACAAGCACGATAACCATAAGAACCAGGCTGAGGGCAGAGCCTACGTACGGGTCATAGTTCAAGCCTAAAAATTCCTGCTCAATAAGGTCACCGATAAGACCGATGGTGGAGCCTGAGAGCATACGGGATATAATGAATGTTGAAACAGAGGGCACAAATACCATTGTAATACCCGTTGAAATACCGGGAATTGCAAGGGGTATGATAACCTTTCGTACAACATTTGAATCAGAACAGCCTAAATCCTGTGCCGCTTCGATTACACTCTTGTCAATTTTTGTCATGATGGAGTATAAGGGCAGTATCATAAAGGGAAGATTGTTATAAATCATACCCAGTATAACTGCGGCAGAGGTGTTGAGCATTTTTAAGGGCTTTAAACCAAAGAATATAAGTATCTGGTTGATAAAACCGTTTGTATCGAGAATGTTCATCCAGGCATAGGTTCTTAAGATAAAGTTAATCCACATAGGAAGCATAAGAAGCATAAGTGCTGTGGACTGCTTTTCCTCGGGAAGACGGGAAATTATGTATGCCGCAGGAAAGCCGAGGAAGAGGCATACAACCGTTGTGATAACAGCGTAGGTAACCGAACGCCAGAGCGTGGGAAGGTATTTTGAAATTTCCATCAGGTTGGAAACTGTAAAGGAGCCTGTTTCTTCATCGGTAAAGGCAAAGATACCAACCAGAATCAAAGGCACAACAGTGAAAATAACCATCCACGCGTAATAGGGAAGCGCAATAGCTTTTGATTTCATTTCTTAACCTCTTTTCCGTTTAATATTCTGTGTACGGAAAAAGCTATTCGCGTAATTTGTGCATGATGTGAATATCGTTGGGCTGAAGTGTCATGCCTATTCTTGCACCTATGGGCTGACTCTTCGTGGAATGTATTTTCCAGAGGAAGTTATCTGTTTCAACAAGGATTTCGAAGTGCACACCCTTGAAAATAACATCCTTTACAACACCAACAATTGCTTCCTTGCAGGGAGCAACAACCTTGATATCCTCGGGGCGGATAACAACATCAACAAGCTTGTCTGTGCCGAAGCCTGCATCCTCGCATTCAAAAACAACGCCACCGATTTCAACAAAGTAGTCTGCATGCATAATGCCGTCAATAATGTTGCTTTCGCCGATAAAGTCGGCAACAAAGGCATTGACGGGTTCATTATATATGTCCTCAGGAGTGCCTATCTGCTGAATTTCACCATGGTTCATTACAACAACGGTGTCACTCATTGTAAGGGCTTCCTCCTGGTCATGTGTTACGTAAATAAATGTAATGCCAAGTCTCTTATGAATCTTTTTAAGCTCAATCTGCATTTCCTTACGAAGCTTTAAGTCAAGAGCACCTAAGGGCTCGTCCAGTAAAAGCACGCGGGGCTTGTTTACAAGGGCACGTGCAATACCCACTCTCTGCTGCTGACCGCCTGAGAGGGAGTTGATGGAACGACGCTCGTAGCCCGAAAGGTTCACAAGACGAAGCATTTCCGTTACATTTTCTTTGATTTCAGATTCACTCATTTTCTTTAATCTTAAACCAAAGGCTATGTTTTCATACACATTAAGATGGGGGAAGAGAGCATATTTCTGGAATACGGTATTAATGTTGCGCTTGTAAGCAGGAAGATCATTAATCTTTTTTCCATCAAAATAAAGCTCTCCGCTGTTCATTTGCAGAAAGCCTCCGATAATTCTTAATGTAGTTGTTTTTCCACAACCCGAAGGTCCAAGTAAAGTAACAAACTGCTTGTCAACAATGTCAAGACTGATTCCTTTCAGAATAGTATCGCCGTCATAGTCGACAACTGCATTTCTTAAGCTAATAATATTTTCCAACCGTTTGCTCCTTCGTATTGAAATTTCAAGTAATTTTCGTATGGGAATATCCCCCCATACAGCAGAAATTCATGCCCGAACGACTATTAAGGCATGTAAGCAAATTATACAATATACTTTTATGAAATACAATACTTTTTTAAATTTTTTGTCGATTATATTTCGGCGGTGGTTTAGGGAATAAATTTTATGCAAAATGTATAATTAACTGTTGCAAAAGAGGTGATATTTTGGTATAATTATTATATATTTTTATGGTTAGGAGTGGAAATATGAAAAGAATTTTAAGCATCATTCTTTCGCTGGCACTTATTTTGTCAGTAATTGGGGC
This sequence comes from Clostridia bacterium, assembly GCA_017440585.1. Classification (GTDB taxonomy): domain Bacteria; phylum Bacillota; class Clostridia; order UMGS1883; family UMGS1883; genus RGIG1927. Next base: position 82,021 of record JAFSGW010000017.1, read on the forward strand.
AATTCCCTTTACTGCAAGTGCGGCAAGTATGTCGGATGCAAACTTCTTTGGTAAGTTTGACCTTACATATCCCGGCATGGAAGAAGTGAAGGCTGCAGTGGACGTGCAGGACTACGCTGCGGCAAAGAAAGCCTTTGTTGAGTATTTGTCCGTAAGAAAGGCAGAAGGCAATGCGGCTGCATTCCCTATTACAGCTGCCCATGAAAACTACGGACAGGCAGTATTGCCTCTTGACAATATCTTAACAGGTCCTTACGAGTTCGACATATGGCTTAACCGCTTTACCGTTACGGGTAAGGAATTCGGGCTCTACGAGGTTGACCTTACAGAAAAAACAGCTCAGGAACTGAACAATCAGGCAATTTCCGTGCTGCTTTTTGAAAGACAGAAGCAGGCGTATCCCGTGCTTGTTGCAAGTAAGGAAAATGCAGGCTTTGAGCCCATGCTTGTGGTTGAAACTGAAGAGGGCGACGTATACGAAATCATGGCAAACCATGATACATACGTAAGCTCCGGCTCAACCGGCACAACCTACGGCACAGTTGCAGAGCTTTACGTTAAGGAGCAGAGTGACTCTGCATCCAGCCCCTTCGGCAGTCAGACAAGAAGAGCATATATTAACTTCCCCTTAGAAGAGGCTGCAAACAAGACCATCAAAAAAGCCACAATGAAGCTTTATGCTAAATTGGCTGAGGATGCAACTGTTGACTCTCTTGACGTGCACGTTATAAGTGTGGGCGATACTATGTGGGACGAAAACAAGCTCACATGGGGAACAATAGGCGGCAATATCTATTCTTACCAGAATGCAGAGGTGCCCACATGGCAGAAGCCAAGCGGTGCTGATGGTGAATATGAAAACGTTACTACACGTTTCTGGTTTGCACGCAGTATGGCTTATGAATACCTTACATATCTTGCTGATTCCGAGGCATATGCAGTTGAGCATCCTCTTTATCCCGACGGAAGTGTGTTCGGTGAAAAGCTTATTGACCTGATGGATGCTTTTGCAACACAGAAGGGTTATGGTTACAACCGTACACTTGAAACGGGTGAAAGATTAAACAGATGGGTTGACGTTTTAGATGCACTTATTGATACACCTGCAGTGCAGAATAACCCCGATAAGGTTTGCAACATAATATCCTTCATGTGGGGCGACTGTGAAAGCCTTGCAACAAAGGACATTACAAACGGTTCCTACTGGTGGAGCAACTGGAGAATTGTTGCAAATGCAGGCTTCTTCAAGGCTAATGAATATTTCCCTGAATGGAAGAACTATACAAACTGGAGAAACAGAGCTACAGGCAACATTGATTACACACTTGACCTTTTGTTTGTTGATGACATGAGCTTTGCCGAAGCAGGCCCTGCTTATGCAGTATGGTGTGTTGAACTCTTCGGTGATGCGGCAAGAATGGCTGAATTAAACGGCAGACCTCTTGCGAAGGAATTTACAGAAAAGCTTCGTTATGCAACAAGATTTGCTCTTGAAAGCCTTTATCCCGATGGTTACGACACAAATATCGGTGACAGTAACTATAAGGACAGAATGAGCGTATTTGATGACCTGGCAGAATTCTACGGAAATGACTCCATCATCAATGCATTTGTAAACGGCGACGATGAAGGTGCTGAATATTTCTCCAGCATTTATCATGACTCCAACACAATGCTTATGCGTGACAGCTGGAACCCCGATGAAGCAATATATCTGCAGTTTAACAACAACCCCTTTGACGGTCATGCACATCCCGACTCTGCGGCAGTTGTTATGTATGCATACGGAAAGCCTCTCCTGGTTGACAGCGGTCGTTACAGCTATTCAAGCTTCAACTCTATCTACAACGACCTCAGATATGCTTCTGCCCACAATACAATTGAAGCTGTTGGTCAGTCGATGGCAAGCCATGCAGGTGCTGCAAAGCCTTTGGAATATGCAGTTACAAACGATGTGTTTGACTTTGCAACAACAAGCCAGACGGGTTACTCCGGCACAACACATACAAGAAATGTATTCTTCGTTAAAAACGGTTATTCAATCGTTACAGACTATGTGACGGGTAGTGCAAACCGTGAATACCGCCAGAACTGGCACTTTATGCCTTCCTCCAATGCGGAAATGAACGGCAATACTGCTACAACAAACTTCTATAATGAAGCAAATATCACTATTGCAAATGCAGGAAGTAACACAGCCCTTATCCGTGACGGCTTCCACAGTGCGGACTACGGCCTGGTTGCAGCAAGTAAGTATGCTTCCTATGGTAAGAGTGGCAGTGAAGTTAAGTTTGATACAGTACTTTATCCCAGAAGGGCAGGGGAAGCAGCCGATGTAACTGTTGCAGACCTTGCGGCAGACGACAACTCCAAGGCAGCTGTTGAAATTACAATTGATGGCGATACAAGCTATTACTACGTTAAAAATACAGACGATTCCGACGGCAAGTTCGGTGATTATACTACAGATGCCAAGATGGCATATGTTTTCGAAAAATCCAGAAACAAAAAGGATATTTCTATCGTTAGCGGTAAGAGTATCAATGGCATAATCGAAAGTGAAAACAATATCACTTCAATGAATGTTAAGTATGAATATGGCAATGTTTACATTACAGGTGAAAATCTTGTTCCTTCCACAAGTCAGGATGCAATGCTTATAAACGTGGGAGATGAAATCAGCGCAGTTTACCTTAACGGCGAAGAAATAGATTTTGACCTCGTTTTTGAAGGCTTTGAAACAAAGGGCTTCTATGCTGTAAGAAGTACCGACATTACAGGCAGTGGTGAAATCAGCTTAAACGGCAAGGAATACAATATTGTTGGTGAAAACCTTGTTGAAGGCGGATTAGAGGCTCTTACAAATGCAACCGGAACAAGCCTTCTTTCCAATTGGCAACTTGTTACAAACGCTAACTATTCCGAAAGCGGAGAATCCGTCCGCACAACAACACTTGGTGGCGGTAACACAGTTTATGCAATGAGAACCTTCTTCCCGATTGAAGGCGGAAAGAGCTACCTTGTTCGCAACTCTATCTATAACAATACCGGCTCTGCAACCACGAGCCATTCCAATGCAGGTATGAGTGCAATTGTTGCAACGGGTGCACCTGTATTCAACTCCTTCAACAACCTTACAATGTACAGCCATGCTGAATACGGTGGATTTAACTCCTGGAGTAATGAAACCGGTCCCGTTTATGTTGGTTCAAGACCCGGTAGAACTGACTACGTTACACAGCCCGGTCTTAACAAGGTTGAGGTTGTTATAAATGCTCCTGAGGCTGCCGAAAACATTATGATTTCTTACGGCGCATGGGGATCTACAGAGCTTTACTTTGGTGATTTTGAAATTTATGAGCTTGAAGAAATTGTAAATGAGGATGCCGTAGCAACAACTGTTACTGTTGAATTTACAGATAGCGAAGGTAATGCTGTGGCGGACTCCGTTACAGAGGAAATAGGCGAGGGCGAAATTTATATTTATGAAGCACCCGAAACTATTACTTATAATGACGAATTCTACAGACTTGACGAGGAAGAGTCTCTCCTCAGTTGCAAGACTGCTCAAGGTGAAAACTTTGTTACAGCGGTATACAATAAGGTTGGTCTTGTAACCGTTAAGCATGTTTCTGAAGACGGCGTGGAAATTGCAAACGAAGAAAAACATGAGGTTGCAATCGGTGCAGAATTTGACGGAAGCGAGTATTCGAAGCTTAACCTTATTTTTGAATCTACTGTATATAATTACATCAATGCAAGTGATGACGTAATTGAGGTTTCTGCAAAGATTTCTGAAAACGTAATTGAGCTTACGTATGAAGAGAGCGACGTTTCCTTTGACGGCAAGCTTGCATACTTCACCTTTGATGATGAAGAAACAGGCTTTACAAGTGAATTTGCAAAGGCAACCGGCAGTGGCACAAACGTTCTTTCAAACGATGCTATGCGTGGTAAATCTCTTTACCTTAACGGCACAGGCAATAACTTCTTGACTGTTACAAATGCTGAAGGTGAAGCACTTCTTACAGGCATAGACGAAGCAACTGTTGTATTCTACGCAAAGGTTGCAGGCAGTGGTGCAAACTGGTCACTCTTTATGGCACCCGATGAAACTGCTCAGGTTTATGCTCAGGAAAAATACGTTGGTATGCTTCATAACGGTAACCTTATAGTTGAAAGATACCTTAACTCCGGTTCCCGTGCTCCTTCTATCAGCGTGGCTGATCCCACGGGCACATGGAAGAAGTATGCTCTTGTAATTGAAAAGGATGCAACAACACTTTATATTGACAATGTTCCCACAACACTTGAATCCTCTTATAAGCTTTCCGATATTTTAGGCGATAACTCCATTCTTCAGATCGGTAAGGCAAACTGGGGCAGTGGCGAATACTTCAACGGTTATATTGATGAATTTGCAATTTACAATTATGCACTTTCTGCAAAGGAAATTGCAGATATTGGTGGAAGCAGCGTTGTTACAGTAAGCTATGTTGACAAGAACGGCAACACCCTTCTTGAAAATGAAACAGTAAACGTTCTTTCCGGTGTAGAACTTACAGAGGACGTAATTCCTTACGAAAAGCTTATTACAGTTTCCGGCATTAGCTACATGGTTAAATCTATTGAAGGTCTTGGTCAGGTGGCAAACGGTGCCGATATGGAGGTCAAGGTGCTTTATGCTGAGGCTGTAAAGAGCGAAACTACATTGAAGGCTACAAGAGGCGACTCACTCCGTTCTGCTACAGATTCTTCACTTACAGACTTTGCAAGTGAAGCAGGAGCAGATTACCCTGCAAGACTTATGACAGATAACCGCTGGTATAAGAGAGCAGGCGTGGCAGGCTTTAGTGTAAATGTTCCCGAAGGTGAAATCATCGCAAAGGCAACGGTTAAGCTTCACGTTAACGCCTCCAACGGTACAAACGGTGCGGCAATTTACGATGCATCAAGCCTTCCTGCGGATTGGTCAAGAGGCAATGTATCAGGCTTCAGCCTTCCTGCAGAGCCTATTTCAACGGGTGTTGTAAGCGGAGCATACATGTCCTTTGATGTTACTGATTATGTAACAGAAAACGGTGATATAAGCTTTGCAGTATTTACAACTGTTGACCAGCAGTACATTATTTACGATTCTGAAAACACAAGCTATGTTCCCGAGCTTATTGTTGAAACAGCCAAGGAAAAGCTCACAACCTTCGAGGTTGTGGACGGTAAGGCTGTTTACACATCCTATGACGGCGAAAATGCAACAGTGGCTGTTGTATACTACAGCACAGATAACGAGGTTATCAAGGTTGTGACAGATTCCGGCAATGGTGTGACAGTTTCCGTAAATATTGAAACAAATGTTACCGATGCAGTTTCCTACAAGGCGTTTGTATGGAACTCCAAGAGCGGAATGAAGCCCATTCTTAATCCTCTTGAAGGCGTATTTACGCCTGCTGAAGTTCCCGGTGAATAAAATTTAAGGAGAGCCGAAAGGCTCTCCTTTTTCGTGAAGAAAGCCCGACATTATCGGGCTTTCTTTTAATAGCATATTGAATTGATTTCTGTTTGTTTTTCATCTGTGGGAGGAATGTTGCCATTTGCAACAAGGTACACCTCACGGTTTGTTTTCTTTGCACTTTCTACAATTTCAGGGTATTCTCTGTTGCATACATCCACAAAGCCTATCTGATAGTTTTCACCATCAAAACGGCCTAAATAGCCCTGGTCGTTAAGTGTGAAGTAGTGGGCACCTAAGCAGTAGGGGTGGGATGCACAGCGGTGCATATAGTAGCGGTATGCCTTCGCTCTGTCCTCCTGACTTGCAACGCCCTGAATACCGGTTGCATCGAGACCGCGGTCAAGAGCACCGAAGTGGAATTCACCAATCATAACGGGCATATCGACAAGGTCAACTATGTGCTGAATGCTTCCGTAGGGGTCATGGCGGTAGCAATTGAAGGAGAATACGTCAAAGTATTCACAGCCTGCGGTAACCTCCTTATTTGCAACCCATGCATAGCGCATACCCAGGTTAAGGTGATTTTTGTCAATTGCCTTAAGTGCAAGGGCAGGAGCTTTTATAAATTCTCTTATCATTTCAGCAGATGCATCCATAAGGTCACGAAGTGCAGTTTTACCAAGAAGCTCCTTTGTAACAGGGGTATATAAGTCATCAAAAGCTTTATAGCAGGAATCCCATGCATTATTAAGGCTTTCAATGCTTCCGTAACGCTCTTTGAGGAAATTTATGATAAAGTCCTTGGAATAAAACTTTTCCTCTGATTCCAATGTTACAGCGGCTATATTGAGCCCATCTGCAAATGCCCAGTTAGGTTCATTTGACATGAAATAGCCAATCATGTTTTTATCGTCCTTCAATTCTTCCATCTGCTGTGCCCATTTTTCGCTTTCTTCCTTGTATTCAGGGGAGAAAACGTCGGGGAAGTCACGGAAAATGTTTTTTGTTGTACGGGGGAAGCCACGGAGAATATGTACATAGGGGAGATTTGAATTTTTTATAAACTGCATATCACTCCAGCAGGCAACTGTATTTTCGCCCCATTCAATAAGGCGGCGTTTTGTAATCTTTGTCCAGGCTTCATACCAGTTTTCCCCGAAGGTACGATAAAGGTTGTATTTGTGCCAGGAGAAGAAGGCTTCATCCCCGAAACGGCGTTTTGACCAGCCGGGGGTATCCTTGTCGGGAAGATAGTCGCAGAATGCTTCAATACCGGTGAGGTTACAGTCACCATCAACACCTACACAGTCCAGACCGGCACTGAAAAAGGCATAACCATCGGGGTCCTTGAGCCAGTAACGCTTATCGTCCTTTTCAAGAGCAAAAAAGCCTGTTGCTTCAAACTTCTTACCGAGCCATCCTCCGTAGGGGGAGCAGCTTTCGGGCACAACGGTTTCCTTTTCAAATTCTGCAATAAGGTGAGCTTTAAGCTCTTCTTCGTTTTTTGTTTTGCCAACCCAATCGGTAATTTTCTTCTGACCGAGGGTGTCAACAAGCTTAACTTCAGGCACCTTGTATTCAGGCTCTGTATCGGTTATATAAGCATCTTTAATTTCCAGTGTAACATCAGTCGGGGAGGGGGCAACACCAAAGGCGAAGCCTGTAAGGTTTTTAAGCTTTACAGGGGTGCCGAGCACTACAGTCTTAAGCCTTCCGGGTTTTCTCTTTAAGAAAAGCACACCGCCCTCGGCAGATTCCTCCTTTAAGGAAACCACTGTTTCAACATGGGGTAAAAGACCGATTTTAACGGTTATGTCACTGTGTTTATGGTCTGTATCCCAGAAATTTAAAGTTACACTTGTGGAATATTCGCCAAGATTTGTCACAATGAAAACAACGTGCTCATCTTTATTGCATCCATAGGAGCAGATTGTACCTTTTTCGCCCTTAAAAAGGAGCATGCCGCCATCCTTTGAAAAGGTGTAAAGTCTTTCATTCTTTGTAACGTTTTTTAATTCTGCCTTGTTTAAGTCAATTTTTTTCATTTTCCATTCCTTCTCTCTTTATTTTAAAAGTGCTTCGCCTATTTTATATACATCGCCTGCACCCATAGTGAATACAAGATCTTTTTCTTTCACTGTGTTTTTGAGATAGCCTTCAACATCCTCAAAGGATGCACGGTAGGTGGCACCGTCAATTGCTTCTGCAAGCTCCTTCGAGGAAACAAGCCCCGTATCCTTTTCGCGGGCGGCAAAAATGTCTGTAATAATAACGTTTACACCGCTTTCGGAGAACACCTTCACAAAGTCATCAAAGAGCATCTTTGTTCTGGTGTAGGTATGAGGCTGAAAAACACAGTAAATGTTATCAAAGCCCATGTTTTTGGCAGCATCAAGGGTTGCCCTGATTTCTGAGGGGTGATGAGCATAGTCATCAACAATAAGAGCTCCGTTAAAGGTGCCTTTGCGTTCAAACCTTCTGTGTGCACCGATGAATTCAGAAAGTGCCGAGGAAATAATTTCTTTATCTATACCTGCCATATCGGCAACTGCAAATGCACACAAGGCATTGTAAACATTGTGTACACCGGGCACAGAGAGGATAACTGTTGTATAATACTCACCGTTTTTACGTACCTTGAAGGTGCATTTATCGGAGGAGTCGTGGGTGATATCGTAGCCCTGATAATCACATTCCTTATCAATGCCGATTGTAACAATGTTTTTGTCAATACCCTTAAGTGCCTTTACAACGTTTTCATCGTCAATGTTTGCAACAAGCATGCCGTCATCGGGGGTGATGAGAGCTAAATGATGGAAGGTGTCGATAATATCATCAAGTCCCGTGAAAAAGTCAAGATGATCCTCTTCGATGTTAAGCATAACGGTTGTTTTGGGAGAAAACTTTAAAAAGCTGCGGTGATATTCACATGCCTCAGCAATAAAAATCTCCTTTTTACCTACACGTAAATTCCCGCCAATTACGTCAAGCTCACCGCCGATGGTCACGGTAGGGTCCAGACCGGCCTCAAGGAAAACCTGGGAAATCATGCCTGTTGTGCTTGTTTTTCCGTGTGTACCGGAAACCGCAATAGGATTGTTGTAGCGTTTCATGATTGCACCTAAAAGCTCTGCGCGGTCAATGATTTCAATGCCCTTTTCCTTTGCAGCAATAAATTCGGGGTTATCCTCCTTTACGGCGGCTGTGTAAACAATAAGCTGCTGGTCGGTTATATTTTCCGCCTTCTGACCGATAGTAACCTTTGCACCATATTCTTCAAGTTGGCGTGTTATGTGGCTCTCCTTCATGTCAGAGCCCGTAACAATACAGCCGTCATCAAGAAGTATGCGGGCAAGAGCACTCATGCTTATACCGCCAATGCCGATGAAATGTATCTTAAAACCATCCTTAAGCATGCTGTTATCCATAATTTTCCTCCAAAAAAACATACTGATATTAATATAATATCAAAAAATTTAGTAAAATACTATTGAAAAATCCTCACTACTTTGATATTATACAATTAATAGAGAAAAAATCAAGTATCTTTGGGTAACTTGATTAAAGAAATTAGGAGGGGAAAGTTTTGGAGATTACTGATATCAGAGTGAGAAAAATTGCTTCTGACGGGAAAATGAAGGCAATCGTGTCAGTAACCTTGGATAATATGCTTGTTATCCACGACATTAAGGTTATTGAGGGCGTTGAAAAGATGTTCGTTGCAATGCCCAGCAGAAAAAATGCGGAAGGTGAGTACAAGGATATTGTTCATCCTATTACAAGCCAGCTTCGCGAAACTCTTCAGACAGCCATTCTCGCCAAATATGAAGAGGCGTTGAAGGAACAGACGGCTGAATGATTTTACAATAATGAATCAGGCAGGTTGTTGCTTGCCTGATTTGTTGTGTCAGCCTTACAAGCTCACGGTAAGGCGGTGCATTATATTTCTTCGTGAGCAGAAAGGTTACGAATATTATGCGTTTTTCACTTGTTGTTCTTGCGGCAGGCGAGGGCAAAAGAATGAAGTCTGAAAAGTCAAAAGTAGTATTCAGGGTTTCCGGTAAGGAAATGGTAAACCGCGTTATAGATGAAGCGTGTAAGGCAGGGGTTGACAAGGCTTGTGTGGTTGTAGGGCATAAGGCTGAAATGGTTATGGAAGCCGTAGGTGACAGAGCCTCCTTTGTAACACAGTCTGAGCAGCTGGGCACAGGTCACGCTGTTATGCAGGCAAGAGAATTTATTGCAGAAAACGAAAATGTAATGATTCTTGCAGGCGATACTCCGCTTATTACGGCAGATACATTAAAAAAGGCTATGGAGGCTCATGCAGAAAACAAAAATGCATGTACGGTACTCACAGCTTGTTTGGATAATCCTTTCGGCTACGGAAGAATTATCCGCGATGAGGCAGGAAATGTTGCGAGAATAGTTGAGCAGAAGGATGCCAACGATGAAGAAAAGGCTGTTTGTGAGATTAATTCCGGCATGTACTGCTTTGATTCCGCAATGCTTTTAAAAGCACTTGATATGCTCACCAATAACAATGCTCAGGGTGAGTATTATCTGACAGATACACTTGAAATTATAAAGCAGGCAGACGGCAAGGTTGGTGCCTTTACTGTTCCTGATGCAGTTGAGATTTCGGGTGTGAATGACCGATTACAGCTTGCAGAGGCTGAAAAGGTTATGAGAAGGAGAATTAACACCCGTCATGCCCTTAATGGTGTTACAATCATAGATATTGATGCAACTTACATAGAAGACGATGTGGTTATAGGTCAGGACAGCGTTATTTACCCCGGAACAACTCTTGAAAAGGGTTCTGTAATAGGTAAGGGCGTTGTTATCGGACAAAACTGCAGAATTGTTAACTCTGCTGTCGGTGACGGCAGTGACGTTTATTACTCCACAATGGTTGACTCCACTGTGGGTGAAGGGTGCCATGTGGGTCCGTATGCATATCTGAGACCTAAAAGCACTGTTGGAAACAACTGCAAGGTGGGCGACTTTGTTGAGCTTAAGAATGCAACCTTAGGTGACGGAACAAAGGCAAGCCATCTTACATATATAGGCGATGCCACAGTCGGAGCAGGCGTTAATTTCGGCTGTGGAACAGTAATTGTCAATTACGACGGAAAGAGTAAGTTCAGAACTGTTATCGGTGACAATGCATTCATCGGTTGCAATTCTAACCTTGTTTCGCCCGTTAAGGTAAACGATAATGCATACATTGCCGCAGGCTCTACAATAACTGACGAGGTTCCCGAGGGAGCACTTGCCATTGCAAGAAGTCGTCAGGTAATAAAGTCTGACTGGAAAGATAAACGCTCAAAGTAAAGGTAAAAACGGAGGAGTAGCAAATGTTACACAATGCAAAGAACATCAAGATTTTTTCAGCAAATTCCAACCCCAATCTGGCTGCAAGCATAGCAAACCATCTCAATCTGCCCCTTGCTTCCAATAAGGTTGGTAAGTTTTCCGATGGTGAAATTTTTGTAAACCTCGATGAAACTGTACGTGGTAGTGATGTATTTATCATTCAGTCCACATGCGACCCTGTAAACGATCACCTCATGGAGCTTCTCGTTATGATTGATGCATGTAAGAGAGCTTCTGCAGGCAGAATTGTTGCGGTTATGCCTTATTTCGGCTATGCACGACAGGACAGAAAGGCAAAGGCGAGAGACCCGATTACAGCAAAGCTTGTTGCAAACCTTATTACGGCAGCAGGTGCTACAAGAGTGCTTACAATGGATTTGCATGCAGCACAGATTCAGGGCTTCTTCGATATCCCGGTTGACCACCTTCTGGGTGTTCCGCTTCTTGCACCCTATTATCTGGAAAAATTTGATTCCATGGAAGATGTTGTTGTTGTATCACCTGACTTTGGCAGTGTAACAAGAGCGAGAAACTTTTCAAGGATTATAGATACTCCCGTAGCTATTATCGACAAGCGCAGACCCAAGCCCAATGTAAGCGAAGTAATGAATATTATCGGCGATATCAAGGATAAGAAGGTTATTCTTGTTGATGACATGATTGATACTGCAGGTACTATTACTCATGGTGCTGAAGCACTTATTGAAAAGGGTGCAAAGGAAGTATATGCTTGCTGTACACACCCCGTGCTTTCCGGTCCCGCTATGGAAAGAATAGCTGCATCTCCCATTAAGGAGCTTGTTGTTCTCGATACAATTGAGCTTCCTGAGGAAAAGAAGGCACCCAACATTAAGGTGCTTTCCGTTGCAAAGCTCTTTGCAGATGCGATTGAAAAGATTTATGAAGACGAATCTATCAGTCCTCTTTTTGCTCCTCCCATTAAATAATTGATTACGAAAGTCGGAAAATGCATGCATTTTCCGACTTTGTGTCGATAAAAATTTTTACACGAGGTATTAAATATGTATTTGATAGCAGGGCTTGGAAATCCGGGCCGTGAATATGAAAAAACACGCCACAACGTGGGCTTCACAGCACTTGATTATCTTGCCTACGATAAAAACATAACTGTTTCCAAAATTAAGTTCAAGGGAATTTACGGGGATGGTATGATAGCAGGTGAAAAGTGTATTCTTTTAAAGCCGCAGACCTATATGAATCTCAGTGGCGAAAGCATACGTGAGGCGGCGGAATATTTTAAAATTGAACCGAATAAGATTATTGTTGTATATGACGATGTTGACCTTGAGCCCGGCAAGGTGCGTATACGCCCCAAGGGCAGTGCAGGCGGTCACAACGGCATGAAGTCCATCATCTATCAGCTCCAGAGCGATGAATTCCCAAGAATACGCTTTGGTGTGGGAAAGGCAGAGCACGGAATGGTTAACCATGTTTTAGGCAGGTTTAACGAAGAAGACGGTTTAAAGGTTTCCGATGCTATAAGAGACCTTCCCAAGATAGTTGAGGCTATTATTAAGAACGGCGTAAACGATGCTATGAATAAATTTAACGGCAAATAAGGAGAAAAAATGAAGTTCTACGATCTGCTTACCGGAAGTGCAGAATTTGAAAGCATAATTGAAGAAGCACAGAATGGAAAGTTTCCCATTCATGTCACAGGGCCCTCGGAATCCGTGAAGGCCCATTTTGTCATGTCTGTATTGGCAAAAACGGGAAAGCGGGGCTTTATTATAACCTACAGTGAAATGCAGGCCAAAAAGCTCTGGGATGATATTTCCTTCTTTGATAGAGATGCGGCAATTATAGTTCCCGAGACCGATATGCTTCTGTACAGAACAGAAGCTGCAGACAACGCCGCCGAAAACAAGCGAATGGAAGCATTGATACAGGTAAGCGAAAAGAAGGTTGTAATTTTAAGTGTAATGTCCCTTCTGCAATATGCAGTTTCAAAAAAGGATCTTGATTTACTTACCTTCAATGCCTCTGTAGGGGATGTATTCTCCATGGAAGAGCTGATTGAAAGGCTTGTTAAAATGGGCTACAGCAGGCTCGACACTGTTGAAAACCCCGGTCAGTTTGCCGTAAGAGGCGGTATTGTCGACATTTTTTCTCCCGGTGGAGAGGCGTACAGAATAGAGTTTTTCGGTGACGAGATTGACCTTGTAAAGGTCTTTGACCCAACAACACAGCTTTCTGTTGAAAAGAGGGATAGCGTCAGTATTTCTCCTGCTTCATCACGTAGCTTTACGGGCAGTATTCTCTCATATATTGACAAAGAGGATATGGTTATCTTTGATGAGCCTAACCGCGTTTCCGAAACTGCAGAAACTATCCGCTTTGAGCTTGAGGATAACATTAAAACACTTATTGAAAAGGAAGTGGATATTGACCCCAAGAGAGAGTATTTGCAGTCATATCCAAAGCTTATGGGAAAGCTCACCGATAACCCCATATTATCGATGTCCACATTAAGCAGAGCATGTCCCGATTACAGAGTGAAAACAAGCCTCAATCTTACTGCAAGAACGCTTCAGAATTACGGAGGTAATATAGACTTTCTTTATGACGATATTGCCGCATGGGAGAGAGCAAAGTATAAAATTTACATTCTCGGCGGCAGCAGCCAGAGAGCAAAAAAGCTTCGTGAAGCTTTGGAAGAAAAAGGCTTCAGGGCAACATATTATTCCTCATTTGATGAAATTGAAGATACAAAAGGCAGCATAAGCGTTATCAAAGGCTCTGTTAATAAGGGCTTTGAGTACACGCTTATCAACACTGTTGTGGTAAGTGACAGAGAAATTTTTGCATCCGAAAAGAAAAAGCGTAAAGTAAAAAAGGACCCCGATACAGCAAGGATTAAAAACCCCTTTGACATAGCTCCCGGTGATCTGGTTGTGCATAATGTACACGGTATAGGTAAATATTTGGGAATGAAAAGGCTTGAAGTTGACGGCATAACCAGGGATTACTTTAAAATTGAATATCGTGGAAATGACTTTTTGTATATACCCGTAGACCAGCTTGACCTTATAAACAAATATATAGGTGCAGGTGAAGGCAAGAGTGTAAAAATAAATAAACTCGGCGGTGCAGAATGGGCGGCAACAAAGGCAAAGGTTAAAGCAAATGTTGCCGAAATGGCTAAAAAGCTCATTAAGCTTTATGCGGCAAGAAGTGTTTCCGAGGGCGTAGCATTTGAGCCCGACTCCTCCTGGCAGAGAGACTTTGAAGCCGAGTTCGTTTACGAGGAAACAGAGGACCAGCTTCGTGCAGTTGAGGAAATCAAGAAGGATATGGAATCACCACGTCCCATGGACAGACTTTTGTGCGGTGACGTTGGTTACGGTAAAACCGAGGTGGCAATGCGTGCTGCATTCAAAGCAGTTGATTCAGGTTATCAGGTTGCATACCTTGTACCCACAACCATTCTTGCACAGCAGCATTACAACAATTTCCTCCAGCGAATGAAAAAATTCCCCGTAACTGTCAGGATGCTGTCAAGGTTCTCATCAAAGAAGGAAACAGAGGAAACCTTAAGGATGCTTAAAAGCGGAGAGTGCGATATTGTTATAGGTACCCACAAGCTTTTATCGGATAAAATTGAATATAAGCGTCTCGGTCTTCTTATAATTGACGAGGAACAGCGTTTCGGCGTTGCCCATAAGGAAAAAATCAAGGACTTTAAAAAGAATGTGGATGTTTTAACCTTAAGTGCAACTCCTATTCCCAGAACACTTCATATGGCAATGGTTGGTATACGTGATATGAGTGTGCTTCTTAATCCTCCCGAGGACAGATACCCCGTGCAGACCTATGTGCTTGAAGAAAACAAAGTAATTATACAGAATGCCATTGAACGTGAGCTGTCACGTGGCGGTCAGGTTTATTATGTATCAAACCGTGTAACAGGCATGGAAAAGGTAACTGCGGAAATTGCCTCTCTGGTGCCCGATGCAAGGGTTGAAATGGCTCACGGGCAAATGAGTGAGGCTCAGCTCGAAAGAACCCTCATGCGCTTTTTGAACCGTGAAATTGATGTTCTTGTGTGCACAACCATTATAGAAACAGGTATGGACGTACAGAACGTTAATACTATAATTATTGAGGATGCCAACCGCTTCGGCCTGGCACAGCTTTATCAGCTCCGTGGCAGAGTTGGCAGAACAAACCGCCTTGCATATGCATATCTTACCTTTGATCCGAAAAAATCTCTTGACGAAATTGCCGAAAAGAGACTTAGAGCCATCAAGGAATTTACCGAGTTCGGTTCGGGCTTTAAAATTGCTATGAGGGATTTGGAAATACGCGGTGCAGGTAACGTGCTTGGCCCTGAACAGCACGGCTTTATGGCAACTGTAGGCTACGATATGTACTGTCAGATGCTCTCCGATGCTGTCAGTGAGGCAATGGGCATGCCCGTTGAGGAAAAGAAAGTGGCAACACAGATAGACCTTTCAATCAACGCCTATATTCCCAATGAATTTATTAATTCCGAAGCATTGAGAATAGAAGCATATAAGGCAATTGTGCTTATTGAAGATATTCAGGATTATAACCGTGTTCAGGAAGAGCTTGAGGACAGATACGGTACGGTGCCCTCACCGGTTGACAAGCTTATGAAAATTGCCCTTATGAAAAACAATGCAGGAAGCCTTGGCATAACCGACATTGCCCAGGCTCCAGACGGTATAATTTTAAGGTTCACAAAGTCGAAAGCACCCGACATTAAGGCACTTTCAAAAATTTCTACATCAGGTGTTGTAAAAATACTGTACAGCTCCGGTGAAAGACCGTATATACTCATCAGAATGGCGAAGGTAAGCGAGGATGAAGTAATAAAAAAAGTAAACTTTGTATTAAATTGCTTGCAAAGCCCCGAAATGTAGTGTATTATGGGTAACAAATGATAAACGAAAGGGAAAATAATATGAAAAGATTATTTGCAGGTTTAACAGCATGCCTTATGCTTTTTGCCACAGGCTGCACCAATAACAACGAGGATACAACTGCTCCTACAGAGGTTGAAATGGGCGAGAACACAATCGCTTATATCGGCGATATTGAGATGACAAGGGATGACCTTAACGCCATTATCCATCTTCTTGTACCCACAATTCAGCAGTATACAGGCGCAAGTGAGGGCTGGGAAAACATTGTTCTCAACGAAGGTCTCACAGCCCGTGACGTGCTTACAAAAACGGCGGTTGAGCAGTACCGTGATCAGCTTGCTTTTATTGAGTATGTAAAGGGTAAGGGTCTTTACACAGATGCTGATGCAGAAGAGGACTTTGAAGCACTTATTGAAAGTACAGGCGGTAAGGAAGCCTTTGACAGCGTTCTTCAGGCATATTCCTTAAAGGGCGATGCTTTCAGAATGCTTGCTGCATATAACGGTGCATACACAGCATTAATGGAAAACTCCTGCACAGATGAAGCAGCAGACAAGATTTATAACGAAGATTATATTACAGCAAAGCATATTCTTGTGCTTTTTGAAGGCAGAGAAAATGAAGAGGCTGCATATAACGAGGCTCTCGACCTTTACAAAAGAGCCAAAGCAGGCGAAAGCTTTGAAGAGCTCATAAAGAGCCACGGTGAAGACCCCGGTCAAGATCCCGAAACGGGCTACACCTTTACAATCGGCACAATGGTTGACGAATTTTACGAAGGTGCTTTAAAGCTTGAAGAAGGCGGTATTTCCGAGCCCGTAAAGACAACCTATGGTTACCATGTTATAAAGAAGTATCCCAACCCCGGAAAGGATTCTGCAGTTTATGCCGATACAATTGCCGATATAAAGAGCATTGCGGCAAGTAATCTCATAACTGAAGAAGTGTATCAGTCAATTATTGAGCCTTATCCGCTTACAATCAACGAAAGCGTGCTCAGCAGCATTGACCTTTCAATGTACACAATAGTTGAAGATAACGTAAATTACGGCGACGGTTCTGTTTTTAATGAGTAAAAAATGCTCCTGCATAGCAGCAGGAGCATTTTAGTATAGCTTGACTTTTTTGGGGTAAAATGGTATACTGAATTAAATAAAGGTATAGTAAGGAACGTGAAAAGAAATGCTTATGGAAGGTCAGGGCGTAAATGCCCTTAATCATTTGACAATAGGCGGTTGCGACAGTGTTGAGCTGTGCGAAAAATACGGCACACCGCTTTATGTTATGGACGAAAATCTTGTGCGTGAGCACTGCAGATTATATAAAAATTCTATTGACGAGTGCTATGACGGCAACGGACTTGTTTTTTATGCTTCGAAAGCACTGTGCAACCTTGAAATGATACGTATTGTTGACAGTGAAGGCTTAGGTGCAGACTCTGTTTCGGCAGGCGAATTATATACAGTTTTAAAAGCGGGTATGAGCAGTGAAAAAATCTGTGTGCACGGTAATAATAAAACAGATGAGGAAATTGAGTTTGCAGTAAAAAATAAGGTTGGCAGAATTGTTGTTGACAACATTACAGAGCTTGAAAAGATTGACAGAGCGGCAAAGGCTAATAATACAAAACAGAAGGTACTTTTCAGAATAAAGCCCGGTATTGATGCCCATACTCATGAATTTGTTATGACAGGTCAGATAGACTGCAAGTTCGGTTTTGCCCTGGAAACAGGGGAGGCAAGAGAGGCAATCTGCGAGGCTCTCAAGTATGAAAATATCATCGTTGGCGGTGTTCATTGCCATATCGGCTCGCAGATTTTTGAGTCGGAGCCTTTTAAGGAAGCGGCAAGGGTGCTTGTTCGCTTTATGGCAGATATAAAGGCAGAAACAGGCTTTGAAATGTGTGAATTAAACCTTGGCGGTGGCTTTGGTGTAACCTATACAGAAAAGGACGACCCCATTAAATTCAATAAGTATATCGAAGAGGTGAGCGTTGTAATAAAGGAAGAATGCAAAAAGCACAGCCTTTCACTTCCGTTTATTATGATGGAGCCCGGCAGAAGCATTGTGGGCACTGCAGGTACAACCTTGTATAAAGCAGGTGCTATTAAGGATATTCCCAACGTAAGGCGTTATGTTTCCGTTGACGGAGGTATGGGTGACAACCCCCGTTATATCCTTTACCAGTCAGAGTATACTGCACTTGTTGCAAACAAAGCAGGCGATGAAAAGACCGAGGTTGTAACCCTTGCGGGTAAATGCTGTGAATCGGGCGACCTTCTTGGCGAAAACATGCCTATTCAGAAGGTTGAAAGCGGCGATATAATTGCTGTTCTTACAACGGGTGCATACAACTTCTCCATGGCATCAAATTATAACAGAATTCCCCGTCCTGCCATGGTAATGGTTAAGGATGGCGAAAGCCGTGTAATTGTAAAGAGAGAAACATTTGAGGATCTGATTAAAAATGATATTTAGTAACATGTCGCTAAGCGAACTGGCACAGAATTTTATTGTGCTGTTTGTTGCAATAACTGTGCACGAATATGCACACGGTATGATAGCCTACAGATTAGGTGACCCTACGGCAAAAGCTATGGGAAGGTTAACTCTTAACCCCATGGCACACCTTGACCCCTTGGGTGCACTTATGCTTTTATTCTGCCGATTTGGCTGGGCAAAACCCGTTCCCATAAACCCTTATTATTTTGATGACCAGAAGAAGGGTACAATAATGGTATCAATCGCAGGGCCTTTGTCAAACCTTACGGTTGCATTTATCGTGGCAACAATTTACCCCTTCTTATTTATACTGAGCCCATCTTTATTTGATCCAAACGCCTTTTTGGGTGAGTTGTTTTTAGTGTGCATAATTATAAATATTAAATTTGCCATTTTCAACCTTATCCCGTTTCCGCCCCTTGACGGCAGTAAGATTTTGTTTTCCATACTGCCGTACAGAGCATACAATAAGCTTTTGGAATACGAGAGATACGGAACAATAGTTCTTCTTGTTTTATCCTTCTCAGGTCTTTTGGGCAGAATACTTGACTTTGTAATCAGCCCTATATGGGGGATATATATTAACTGGATAAACTTTTTACTGAGATTATTTACTTAAGAGGTTTTTATGAACGACGTTTCATTTAAAACGGCGGCATTTGAAGGTCCGCTGGATTTGCTTTTGCATCTTATATCAAAAAATAAAGTAAGTATATATGATATTCCCATCTCGGAAATAACAGACCAGTACTTTGAGTATCTGGCTGAGTGCGAAGCCATGGACATGGAGCTTTCAAGCGAATTTGCCGTTATGGCAGCTCAGCTTCTGTACATTAAGTCCAAGATGCTTCTTCCCGTATACGACGAGGAGGAAGAGGACCCGAGAGCAGAGCTTGTTGACAGGCTTGAGGAGTATAAAAGATACAAAGAAATTTCAAAGCAGCTGGACGTTATGCAGCATGCAATGGATGATTGTGTGTTCAAATCGCCCGAAAAGCTTGATATACCTAAGGTTATTATTGAAAACAAGTCTATGAATCCCGATATGCTTTATGCATCCTTTCTGATGATTCTGGAGCGTAACCTTGCAAAAAAGCCTCTTTCACCACAGAATTTCAGCGGTGTTATAGGCAGAAAGAGGGTTTCTATACCGCATCAGTCCCGTCACGTTATGAGGCTTCTTAAGGAAAAGAAAAATGTTCTTTTCGAGGAGCTTTTTGAGGGGATGTATACCCGTGGTGAAATGGTTGCAACATTTATGGCTGTGCTTGAGCTCATCCGTGACAGCCACATGATTGTTATAGAAAAAACGGACAAAATTATTTGTCAGAGGTGTGATGATTTCGATGGATATGACTCAAGTAGCGCAGACGATTGAGGCAATACTCTTTGCCATGGGTGATGCCGTGGAAATAGGGGATATAGCATCAAGCATGGAAATTGATGAAGATAAAGTAAGAGAAGGTGCAAAGCTTCTCCAGAAGAAGTATTCAAACGGTGATTCGGGCATAAGGCTTATTGAAATTGCAGATTGTTATCAGCTTTCCTCTAACCCTGCATGCTATGAATACATAAAGAAGGTCAGCCAGATTAAAAAACAGTCAGGTCTTTCCAGTGCGGCAATTGAAACCTTGTCAATTATTGCATATAATCAGCCCGTTACAAAGGGCACCATTGAGTTTATAAGAGGTGTGGATTCCACATATTCTGTTAACAGACTCATAGAGAGAGGGCTTATTGACGAGCTTGGTCGTGCGGAAACTCCCGGAAGACCTATTCTGTATGGCACAACAATGGAGTTTTTGAGAACCTTTGGCATTAAAACCCTTGAAGAATTACCTCCGCTTCCCGATAAAAGTGCAGTGGAGGAGGAAGCAGCCGAGGGAAATAAGGAGGAAGCGAATTGAGCCCTTTAGTTATAACGGGAATAATCGTCGCTGTTTTGATTTTAATACTGTATATTCCGCTTGGCGTTGGTCTTAAGTATGAAAAAGGGGCTTTTGTAGTTGTAAAAATTGCCCTCTGGAAATTTAACATTCCCTTAAGGAAGGTTTTAAACAGACCTGAAAAGAAGAAGAAGGATAAAGGGGAGAAGAAGCCAAAAAATGAGCTTGAAAAGAGCATTATAGGGCTTGATTTTATCCTTTCCCTTTTAGGTGACTTCAGGAGGTTTGTACGAAAGAGATTTTCTTTGACCGATTTTGAATTCAAAATTAATTTCGGTACGGCAGAGGCTGCATCAACAGCAGTGCTCTCGGGGCATTTGTGGTCGCTTTCATACAACATCCTGTCTCTGATAGACAAGCTTTTCTATGTGAACAACCCCAGAGTTGAGGTGGTACCGGCTTTCAACGTGGCAACATTATCGGTAACTGCAGGGGGAATAATACAAACACGTCTTGCACATATTATAGCTACGGCTATTGTTTTTGCATATAAATTTTTAAAATATAAAAGAAATAAAATAAGGAGGAAAACAAAATGAGCACACATCCTATCAATGAACTCATGACAAACGTTATGAGCAACTTAAAGCAGATGGTGGACGTTAACACTATCGTAGGCAGCCCCGTTGAAACAGCGGACGGAACAACGATTATTCCCGTTTCAAAGGTTGGTTTCGGTTTTGCGGCAGGCGGAAGCGATTTTTCTGCAGCAAAGGCCGAGGCTGATGCACACTTCGGTGGCGGTAGCGGTGCAGGTGTATCTATTGCACCTATCGGTTTTCTTGTTGTAAGTAAGGACCAGATAAGAATGATTCCCGTTACAAGCACAAATTCCGCTGTAGACAAGCTTGTTGATTACATTCCCACTGCAATCAACAAGGTAAATAACCTTATCGAAAAGCATAAGGATTCCAAGGAAGAAGAATAAAAAACCAAGCTTAAAAGTCGCCTTTGAAAAAAGGCGACTTTTTGCTTTTTTTGCAAAAATTTGATTGAAATGAATATGCAGTTGTGTTATAATATATTTTGGCAGTAGATTTATATTTTAATCATCAATTTTAAAAGCCATTCATAGCCATATATAAGGTGGTGTATTGAATGAAAAGAGCTTTTTTATTGGTGATAATCGCATTTTTTCTCCTTGATAGTGCTGTAGTTTCCAATGCTTCTGTGAATGTTTCCGCAAAAAGTGCAATAGTGATTGACGCTCATTCGGGCAGGGTGCTTTTTGAGAAAAATGCATATGAAAAGCGTGGTATGGCAAGCACAACGAAAATTATGACTGCTTTGCTTGTGCTCGAAAAAGGCGGGCTTGAAGAAATGGTTTCCGTAAGCCCCAATGCGGCAGGCACAGAAGGCTCCTCAATTTGGCTTGCACCTTCTGAAAAAATCAGCGTAAATGATCTGCTGTACGGTTTGATGCTTGCAAGCGGTAATGATGCTGCCACGGCTCTGGCAGAGCATACAGCAGGCAGTGTAGAGGCGTTTACCTTGCTTATGAACAGAAAGGCAAAGGAAATAGGTGCATATAACACAAACTTTACAAACCCTCACGGCTTACCTGACAAGGAGCATTATACAACGGCATATGACCTGGCACTTATTGCCCGTGAAGCAATGAAAAACAAGCAGTTTGCATCGATAGTGGCAACGAAGAATAAGACAATATCCTGGGAAGGCTCTGAGTGGAAAAGAAGCCTGGGCAATCATAACAAGCTTTTAAAGCGGTATGAGTATGCCACGGGCATAAAGACCGGTTTTACAAAAAAAGACGGAAGATGCCTTGTTTCCTCAGCAGAAAAGGACGGAAGGCTTCATATCTGTGTTACGCTCAATGCTCCCGATGACTGGAACGACCATATTGCAATGCACGAGTATTGCTTTGAAACCTTTAAAGCACACACTGTATGCAAAGGCGGCAACAGTGCAGGCATTTTTAAAAATGACAAATACGAATGTGATGATGTAAAGCTGTTGTTTGAATTTGATTTTGTTGTTTCTCTCAAAGAAGATGAAAAAGATAAAATTAAAATCAAGAAATCGCTTAGCGTTAATTATCCTGTCACGGAAGGACAGAAGGTCGGCAGAGCAGATATATTCTGCGGTGAAGTTCTTCTTGGAAGTGTTGATCTCATTTCAGGTAATGACGCTTACATAAAAGAGGTTTTTACATCTGTTTTTATAAAACTTGCGAAAGGAATTCTGAAACAGTGAGATTACAGAAGTATATGGCACAATGCGGAGTTGCCTCCAGACGTGCATCAGAGGAAATCATTTTAAAAGGCAAGGTCAAGGTCAACGGTGAGGTCGTTGATTATATGGGCTTTGAGGTTGACGAGGAAAATGATATTGTTGAGGTAGAGGGCGTTGTAATCAAGCCCGAAGCCAAAAAGTATTATATTCTTCTCAATAAGCCCAAGGGCTACGTTACCACCGTTAACGATGAGTTTGACCGCCCCACGGTTATGGAACTTGTGGCGGATGTTCATGCCAGAATTTATCCCGTGGGAAGGCTTGACTATGACACAGCAGGGCTTCTTATAATGACAAATGACGGTGAATTTGCAAATGTGCTTACACATCCGTCCCATGCAGTTAACAAGGGTTATATTGCCCAGCTTAATACAATGCCTGACCAGGATGGCTTAAAACAGCTTAAAACGGGCGTTCTTCTTGACGGAAAGCTTACAGCGCCCGCAAAGGTTGAGGTTTTAAAGCCCGGCAAAAGAGGGGTTGAAATAAAGGTTACAATTCACGAAGGCAGAAACAGGCAGGTAAGAAGAATGTTTGAAGCCATAGGTGCCGAGGTTGTATCGCTTAAACGTATTTCCGTAGGTAATGTTACTCTCGGCAACTTGCCGGAAGGAAAATGGCGTCATTTAAATGATGCTGAACGTCAGAGGCTGATGGGAAGAGGCAGGAAGAGTACAGGAAAAAAGAGATAATAATTCGACAGATGTCGGTTGTTATATATAATCAAGTGTGTAATTATTAAATTTTAGGAGGTATAGTAAAATGAGCATGGATGAAAAACTTGCTATGCGCAATGAAGCCAGACAGACAGTTTCTCTCGGCGGTGGCGCAGAAAAGCAAAGTAAAGTAAAGAGCTCCGGTAAAATGCTTGCAGGCGAAAGAATGACAGCATTATTCGACGAAGGCAGTTTTATTGAGCTTGATGCTTTTGTTTCGGCTCGCGGAAAAGAGACTGCAGCTGACGGTGTTGTAACAGGCTACGGCACAATCGATGGCAGACTCACATTTGCTTATGCACAGGATCCGACAGTTATCGGCGGTTGTGTAGGCGAAATGCATGCAAAGAAGATTTGCAAGGTATACGATATGGCTGCAAAGATGGGTGCTCCCGTTGTTGCAATGCTTGACTCAAACGGTGCACGCCTTGAGGAGGGCGTTCTTGCTCAGGCGGCAGTTGGTGAAATCATGGCGGCTGTTGCACGCGTTTCCGGTGTTGTACCCTCTCTTGCTTTAGTTCTTGGCACATGTGCAGGTTCCGCTGCAATTATTGCAGAAATGAGCGATTTTGTTGTTATGAGCGAGAAGGAAGGCTGTGAGCTTTTTGTTAACTCTCCCTCTGTTGTTACAGCAACAACAAACAAGAAATATGCTGCAGATGCAAAGTCTGCTGCATCCGTTGCAGGAAATGTTCATTTTACAGCAAAAGACGATGCAATGGCTATTGAGACAGCGAAGCTTCTTTTAAGCTATCTGCCCTCCAACAACCTCTGCGATGCTCCTGAGCTTGAATGTATGGATGACTTGAACAGAACAAGCGAAAGCATGATGGATGTTGACGGTGAATATGACGTAAGAAGCCTCATTGCAGCTGTTGCTGACGATGGTGCATTTATGGAAAGTCAGATTACATATGCACGCGGTGCAGTTACAGGCTTTATCAGACTTAACGGCACAACAGTTGGTGTTGTTGCTAACCAGGGAAGTGAAGAGGGAAGTGTTCTTTCGGGACAGGCTATTGAAAAAATGGCACGCTTCGTTCGCTTCTGTGATGCTTTCAACATTGCTATTCTTACATTTACAAACGTTGAAGGCTTTAAGGTAAGTGCTGATGAAGAAAACTGGGGCATTGCAAGAAAGAGTGCAAGACTCCTTTATGCATTTACTGAGGCTACAGTGCCCAAGGTAAATGTTGTTGTTAAGAAAGCTTACGGCGGTGCTTACTCTGCTATGAACTCCAAGCAGACAGGTGCTGATGTTGTTCTCGCTTTACCCACAGCGTGCATTGCGGCAATTGCTCCCGAAGCAGGTGTTGGTGTTCTTTATGCCGACAGACTGCATGCGGGTGAAAATCGTGACGTGCTTATAGCTGAATATAAGGCAGAGGTTGCTTCTCCTTATAATGCGGCAACTATGGGTTATGTTGACGATATTATTATTCCTGCTGAGGCACGTCCCAGAGTTATTGCGGCTTTTGAAATGCTCAGAAGCAAGCGCGTAAGTGCTCCTTCCAGAAAGCATGATAACATGCCGCTTTGATAGAGAGGTGCTTATATGAATATATATGATCTCACAACTCCCGGTGATATTATTTCCTATGGTGTGGTAGTTACAATTCAGGGTATTTTGGTTGTTTTCCTTATTCTTATCCTGATTATGTTGGTTATTTATGCTATGGGAGCTCTTTCATCGGAAAAGAAAACAAAGAAAATGCCTGCAAAGGAAGAGGCAGTTGTTCAAACTGCTCCTGTAGTTGAAGAGGCTGTTTCTGATGAGGGTGAACTTATTGCTGTGCTTACTGCTGCTGTTGCAGCCTGTATGGGTACAAGCAGTGCAAGCGTAAGCATCAGAAGCTATAAGAAGGTTTCTTCCGCTTGGGGCAATGCCGCAAAGCGTGAAGTTCTTGAAAAGTTTTAAGGAGGTATTTTGATATGAGAAAATTTATTATAAACGTAAACGGTAATTCTTACGAAGTTGAAGTTGAAGAAGTAGGTGGCACATCTGCTCCTTCCGTAGCACCCGTAGCACAGGTTTCAGCACCTGCTCAGGCTCCTAAGAAGGTAGCCGCTCCCGTAGGCAGCGGTGATCCCGTTAAGGCTCCCATGCCCGGTACAGTGCTTGATGTTAAGGTTACAAATGGTGCAAAGGTAAATGAAGGCGACGTACTTGTTGTTCTTGAAGCTATGAAGATGGAAAACGACATCAAGGCTCCTAAGGCAGGTACAGTTACTGTTGTTACATCCAAGGGCTCCAGCGTTAATACAGGTGATGTTTTAGTTACTATCGCGTAATTAGACATATTAAATTAACGCAGATTGGAGTGTGAATACAAATGTTTGATATGTTAGTTGAAGGTTTAAGTAGCTTTGCTATGAAAACCGGTATTGCTGAAATAGCAATGAACTTTACTGCAGGCGGTTGGAAAACACTCGTTATGCTTGTTATTGCATGCGTACTTCTTTATCTTGCTATAGTTAAGAAGTTTGAACCGCTTCTGCTTTTACCCATTGCATTCGGTATGCTTCTTGCAAACCTGCCATTAGGCGGTGTTATGCATCCCGAATACTTTATCAACCCTGAATATCTTGTAAATGGTAAAGATTTGGATTTTGGACTGATACTGCATAAGGGAGGTCTATTGGACCTTTTGTACTTAGGTGTTAAGCTTGGTATTTATCCTCCGCTTATTTTCTTGGGTATCGGCTGTATGACAGACTTTGGTCCTCTCATTTCTAACCCTAAGAGCATTCTTTTAGGTGCTGCAGCACAGCTTGGTGTATTCATTACCTTCTTCTGTGCAGTACTTCTTGGTGCTTTTGGTATCGCAGGCTTCGGTGCAGACGGCAATGTTGCCACAATATTTAAGGAAGCCGCATCTATCGGTATTATCGGTGGTGCAGATGGTCCCACAGCAATTTTCGTTACAAAAACACTTGCTCCCGGACTCCTTTCTGCAATCGCAATCGCAGCATACAGCTATATGGCACTTATTCCCATGATTCAGCCTCCTATAATGAAGGCTCTTACATCAAAGAAGGAACGACAGATTGTCATGGAACAGCTTCGTCCCGTAACACAAAAGGAAAAAATTATTTTCCCCATTGCTGTTGCTTTAATAGTTGTATTACTTGTTCCGGATGCTGCCAGCCTTGTGGGTATGCTTATGCTCGGTAACCTTATTAAGGAATCGGGCGTTGCAGAGCGTCTTTGCAAAACTGCACAGAACGAGCTTATGAACATCGTAACAATTTTCCTTGGTATTACTGTAGGTGCAACTGCTACTGCGGATACTTTCCTTACACTTAAGACACTTTTCATTGTAGCACTTGGTCTTGTTGCATTTATGATTAGTACAATGGGTGGTCTTTTGCTCGCAAAGCTTATGTGCCGTCTTACAGGCGGTAAGATTAACCCGCTTATCGGTTCTGCAGGCGTTAGTGCAGTTCCTATGGCTGCAAGAATGAGCCAGAAGGTAGGTCAGGAAGAAAATCCTGCAAACTTCCTTCTCATGCACGCTATGGGTCCCAATGTTGCAGGCGTTATCGGTAGTGCGGTTGCAGCAGGTGTATTCCTCGCAAACTTTACAGGTATTTAATTAAAAGGGAGGTAGATTATAATGGTAAAAATAACTGAAACAGTCCTCCGTGATGCTCACCAGTCACTTATCGCTACAAGAATGACAACAGAGCAGATCTTGGGTATTGTAGAAGAGCTTGATAAAATTGGTTATCATTCTCTCGAAACATGGGGAGGAGCAACCTTTGACTCCTGTCTTCGTTTCCTTAATGAAGACCCCTGGGATAGACTTCGTAAAATTAAAGACAAGGCTAAAAACACACCTCTTCAGATGCTTTTCCGCGGTCAGAATATTTTGGGCTACCGTCATTATGCAGATGATGTGGTTGAATATTTCGTACAGAAGTCCATCGCAAACGGTATCGATATTTTAAGAATTTTCGATGCTTTGAACGACGTAAGAAACTTCAAGACAGCAATTAATGCTACTATTAAGGAAAAAGGTCACGTTCAGGCGGCTATCAGCTACACTTTAAGTGACTTCCACACAAATGAATCCTTCATTACTCTTGCAAAGCAGCTTGAGGATATGGGTGCAAGCAGTATCTGTATCAAGGATATGGCAGGTCTTCTTACACCTTATGTTGCATACGACCTTGTGTCCGGCATTAAGAATGCTGTTAAGATTCCCGTTCAGCTTCACACACACTATACAAGCGGTGTTGCTTCCATGACATATCTTAAGGCTATCGAAGCAGGCGTAGACGTTGTTGACTGTGCTATGAGCCCTCTGGCTTTGGGTACATCTCAGCCTCCTACAGAGTCTTTGGTTGCAGCTCTTAAGGGCACAGAGTATGATACAGGCTATGACCTTAACAAGCTTTCCGATATTGCTGACTATTTCCGTCCTCTTCGTGAAGACTACCTCAAGAGCGGTCTTCTTGACCCCAAGGCACTCAGCGTTGACGCTAATACTCTTAAGTATCAGGTGCCCGGCGGTATGCTTTCCAACCTTATTTCTCAGCTTAAGCAGCAGGGTAAGGAAGATAAGTACGAAGAAGTTTTAAAGGAAGTTCCCAGAGTAAGAGAAGATGCAGGTTTCCCGCCTCTTGTTACACCCACAAGCCAGATTGTTGGTACTCAGGCTGTGCTTAACGTAATCATGGGCGAGAGATATAAGATGGTTACTAAGGAATTCCGTGCAATGGTACGTGGCGAATACGGTCAGACTCCTGCACCCATCAGCGAAGAATTTAAGAAGAAGATTGTAGGCGATGCAGACATTATTACATGCCGTCCTGCAGACTTAATTCCTAACGAGCTTGATAAGTTCCGTGGTGAAATTGCTGAATATATCGAGCAGGAAGAGGACGTGCTTTCTTATGCACTCTTCGATCAGGTTGCAACAAAGTACTTCAAGTACCGTCAGGGTCAGAAGTATAAGATTGACCCCAATCTTGCAAATACTGAAGAAAAAACTCATCCCATATAAGATAAAATTTAACAAATATGCCCGATACTTAGCTATCGGGCAATTTGTTAGTTAAAGAAGGTAATTCTATGCTTAATATTGACGAAAGAATAATTGAACTCGCAAAAGAAGTTGAGGCAGAAATTGCACCTCAGTTTAAAGAAATAGATGAAATTGCACAATACAATCAGGAAAAGGTTCTCAATGCCTTTATTAAAAACAGAGTAAGTGATTCTCACTTTAACCACTCCACGGGCTATGGCTATAACGATGTGGGCAGGGAAGTGATAGATCAAATATATGCCGATACCTTCGGTACGGAGGATGCTCTTGTAAGACACAACATTGTAAACGGCACACACGCCATTGCAATTGCACTTTTTGCGGTTTTAAGACCGGGCGACACTCTTCTTGCGGTTACGGGCAAGCCCTATGACACATTAGAAGAGGCTATCGGTATTTCGGGGGACGGAAAGGGCGGAAGCCTTAAAGAATTTGGCGTAAACTACCGCCAGGTTGACCTTAAAGACAATAAGCCCGACTATGATAAGATTAAAACTGAATTAACAGACGATGTAAAATGCTGTATTATTCAGCGCAGCAAAGGATATGACTGGCGTGACACCCTCTCAAGCAAGGAGATAGGGGAGTTAATAGCCTTTATTAAGAAAATTAAACCTGATACTATCTGCATGGTTGACAATTGCTACGGCGAGTTTGTTGAACGTGACGAACCCAGCAATTACGGGGCAGATATGATTGTAGGCTCACTTATAAAGAATGTAGGCGGTGGATTGGCACAGTCAGGCGGTTACATTGCAGGCACCCGTGAATGTGTTGAACTTGCAGCCTTCAGGCAGACAAGTCCAGGCATTGGCAAGGAATGCGGTGCGACACTTGGTCAGAACCGACATATACTCCAGGGCTTCTTTATGGCACCTCATATTGTTGCACAAGCCGTAAAAACTGCAGTTTTCTGCGGTGCAATGATGGAAAAGCTCGGTTTTGAGGTTAATCCCGCATCAAATGGGAAGCGATGCGACATTATACAGTCAATTAAATTCAACGATGCTGAAAAATTAATTAAATTCTGTCAGGCAATACAGATGGCTTCACCGGTTGACAGTTATGTAACACCTGAGCCCTGGGATATGCCGGGATATAACCATCAGGTTATAATGGCTGCAGGAACCTTTGTATCCGGTGCAAGTATTGAAATAAGTGCCGATGCACCTATAAAGCCTCCGTATGTGGGATACCTGCAGGGTGGACTCACATACGAAAGCGGTCGTATAGCTGTTATGCTTGCGGCATCTGCTCTTATAGATTAAGGCTCGGGAAGAGAGCATTTTCGTAAATCCGTAGTTGACAGAGCATGGTTTTAATGATATACTTAATTCAACAAAATAAAAATTTTGTTGAATTGGGAGGAGGAGAAACAGTTATGAATGCACACACTGAATATCACGATATTCCGCCTTATGCACGGCGTTTCCTCGTATACATGACTACTATTTCAGGCAAATCTGAAAAAACTGTTCATGAATACTATTATGATTTACGAACCTTCTTCAGGTTCTTTATGTGTTTTTATAACAAAGCTTCCTTTGATGACTTTGATACTTTAGACACTGCTCAGTTTTCTCTTAATGATTTAAAGAAGCTTACTACAGATGATTTGTATGAGTTCCTTATGTACATCAGAAACTCACGTGACAATTATCAGAATGCTACAGCCCGTAAAATTTCCTGCCTTAAATCATTCTACAATTATATGACGGTTAAATCTCATCAGCTTGATGATAATATTGCCAAAGATCTTGAATCACCTAAAATTCCTAAAAAATTACCCAGATATCTGACTTTAGATGAATCTATACGTCTCCTGCAGGCTGTTGATGGCGAATTTGCAATACGTGATTATGCCATAATTACGCTGTTTTTAAACTGTGGTATGCGTCTTTCCGAACTTGTCGGTATAAATATGCACGATATGCAAGAAAGAAGCATATTTATACGAGGCAAAGGCAATAAAGAAAGAAAGGTGTATCTTAACGATGCTTGCGTAAGTGCAATTAATGATTACCTTGCAGTACGCCCCCGTGATGGCGTAATTGACCGTGATGCTCTCTTTCTGAGCAAACGAAAAGTACGTATTTCCAACAATATGGTATACAGAATGGTAAAAAACAATATGGTACGTGCAGGTCTTGACCCTGAAAAGTATTCTCCCCATAAATTGAGACATACTGCAGCAACACTTATGTATGTTCACGGTGATGTTGACGTACGTGCTCTTCAGGAAATACTCGGTCACGAACAGCTCTCCACAACACAGATTTATACACATGTTGATGAGAGACAATTACACGAAGCTGTTGAACGTAATCCTTTGGCAAAAGCAATGAAAACCAATAAAAAAAGCACCTGACGGTGCTTTTTTTATTGAAAAATTCCGTATTTTGTTTTAATTCGCAGCAGTTTTTTTCCTATAGGCTTCTCCAGAACAAGCATAAATACAATGTTTGAAATAATGTATTCAAGCATTACCGGCAAAGAGAATAATACATATGATAAGTATTTTTCAACAATAAATACACTTTCCGTGCTTATGGTTGTATAAATATCCATAATTAAGGAATACACAACACCGGCAACTGCGGAATATAAAATAAGTACAAACCTGTTCTTCAATAAGCCTTTTAAATTCAGAATACCTGCACCAAAGCCTATAAACCCCCATACAGCCATCTGGAAAACTGTCCAGGGGCCTTGTCCGTGCTGCATATTTGACAAAAGTGCCGTAAGCGAGCCCGTCATGAAACCTGCATCGGGTCCAAAATACATACCTGTTATAATAACAAGTGCTGTAACGGGCTTAAAATGCGGTACAAGTGTGAAAATAAACCTGCCTGCAACGCTTAAAGCTATCATAACTGCAATTGTAACTGTTTCCCTGGAGCTTTGCACATTATTTTCAAAGCTTATAAAAAACGGTACACAGCTTATAAATGCCGCCAGGAGCGAAATTAGCATATAGTTTTCATTTTGCAGATAAATACTTGCTATTATTGAAAGACCGAGTAAAACAGCTACGGCAATAAGTGATTTAATATACTTTTTAATAACGACCATTCCTTTGACACAAATTAATTATATCGTCAAGAGTGACAGCATTTTTAAACTGCTGTCTTGAAGCTAACGATGCATAGGTTGTGTAAAATTTATTGCTTGAAAAAATCTGTCTTGGGGTTCCTTCCGACACAATCTGATCGTCAAACAAAAATGCACATTTGTCGGAAATTTCGGCTGTAAAATCGGCATCATGGCTAACAATTATAACAGCCTTTCCCCTGTTTTTCAGTTCTTTGAGTATTTTTTGTATTGTCCCCTTCCCTTTTGCATCTATACCCTTTGTGGGTTCATCAAGGCATATAATGTCAGGCTCAGTTAAAAGGATTTTGGCAAGAGCCGCTCTCTGCACTTCCCCACCGCTTAAATCATAGGGATTTTTATCAAGAAGATGGTTAATTCCAAGCTCCTCTGCAACACGTTGAAAATTATTCGTAATTAAGGATAAATCCTCTTTCAGTGTATCTCTTGTGAACACAGTTTTCACGTTTTGGGGTAATACAGCAACCTTTTTGCCGTAAATATGTATTTTCCCACTGTAGGGCTTGTTTATTTTTGAAATAAGGCTTAAAAGTGTGGACTTTCCGCTTCCGTTACCACCTAAAATAGTTGTGATCGAACCAAAATTGCAGGTGAAATTCAGTCCCTTCAGTATGTCGGGTGAGTTCTTTTCATAGCGGAAGTAAATATTCTTAACCTCGAGTGCACATTCGCCTGCAGATTGCGGTTCTTCTATTGAAGTTATATCATTTTTGTAGTTTTCCTTTAAAAACTCTCTTATTCCTTTTATAGAAGGAGAATATTTTCCGTTTTCGTTAAGAACTTTAAAAAGCTTTACACCAAATGGTATGTCTATGCAATCGTCTGAAATATCGTTGCTGTTTTTATGCTCTGTAATCCTTCCGTTTTCAGCTACAAAGACCTTGTTTGCAAAATTCCAAAGCTCTTCAGTTCTGTGTTCTGAAATAATAATAGTAAGGTTTGTTTCTTCATACAGCCTTTTCACCGCCTCAATGAAATTACGGGCTGCAATGGGATCAAGCTGGCTTGTGGGCTCATCCAAAAGAAGAATGTCGGGATTTGTTACCATAACTGAAGCAAGATTTAAAAGCTGTTTTTCGCCACCTGAAAGATTAGCCGTTTCCTTATGAAAAAGACGGGAAAGGTCAAAAAACTCAGCAATTTCAGCTACACGGGAACGTATTGTGTTGCTGTCCTCCCCCATGCTTTCAAGGTAAAATGCTAAATTGTGCCATACTGTGTCCGATACTATCTGGTTTTCAGCATTCTGACCAACAAGTGCAACTGTGGGATTATTAAAAAACATAATTTCCCCGCTCCTTTCACCGAAAGGTGCAAGCTCCTCTTTTAAAAGGCGTAAAAGAGTTGTTTTGC
The DNA here is from genome assembly GCA_017440585.1 of Clostridia bacterium. GTDB lineage: Bacteria > Bacillota > Clostridia > UMGS1883 > UMGS1883 > RGIG1927. The sequence continues at coordinate 114,694 of JAFSGW010000017.1, forward strand.
CACTGCCTGAGCTTCCGCACAAAAGCACAAAATCTCCTTCATTTACGGAAAGTGACACATTTTCTATTGCATCGGCAGCTGTTTGCGGATATTTAAATGTCAGATTTTTGATATTGAGTATTTCCATCTTAAGTTCTCCGTTATATCGTTAATTACAGGTAGCATAAATAATATTACATATATAAAAATGAAAAACAAACTGCTGTTTTCCCAATTTTCAAAGCGAATTGAAGGATAGTAATAAAAATCCTCCAATGGAGAAAAAAGATACAATGCAGTAACAAAATCCATAATAAGAACAGCAATAATGAACATTATGTCCTTGCCTTTGAACCTGAAGAGCGAAAATGCACTTCTGTTTTTATTTTCAAAGCCCCGTGACCGCATAGTATCGGCAGTTTCAATAGCGTTTTCAATGCTTAAGGAAATGAGTGCCGAAAAAACATTGATAATAAGGTTGAATTTACCCTTCAATGTGCTTGTATCAAAGGTTTGCATTACAAGCTGAGAGTTATAAATATCCTTTGCATTTTTTCTTACAAGAGGAATAAACCGCAGTGCCATGGAAAACACCACACTCAGCTTAGGTGACATTTTACCCAAAAACCAGTTAAGCTTGTCCTGGGAAAACACTGCTCCAAAAAGCCTGAACCAATATATCACGCCAACAAGCCTTACACCGGAAACGACACCATAACAAAAAGCTTCTAAAGTAATCCTCTGGTCAAATAAAAAGAAGAGAACCGTTTCGCCGTTGTGTGAAAACAGAGGGTTTGTGATGCTTATTGCCAATATAAGAATTAAATACAGCTTTATATCGGAACCGTTTTTTATCAGCAAATTTGAACAAAGTGCCGCAAAAAATGACAGCAGAACAAGTATCGGGTTCATAGTAACCATAGAAAATGCAATCACCGATACAAAGAACACTATTAAGCTTAAAGGGTGTAATTCTGAAAACTTCATTTCTTTACCTCAACAAGGTCCTTTCCAAGATCGCATGTATACTGCCATACTACATAATCGCCATTTTTCAAAGGGTAATCACTGCAACCAACATGGGCAAATTCACCATTTACACTGTACATCCAGCCGGATAAATCACCACATGAAAATTCATAAATATAATTAATTCCCTGTACGTAAGAATCCTTTGATGACTGACTGTATTCAAGCTGAATATCATTTTCCGAACAAGCTTTTTTTGTAAGGTCAAGTACGCTGTCGCCTTCTTTTACTGTTACTGCGGTTTCAGAAAGTATTATGCCGTCAGCGGGAATATATTTACCGTTTTTAAGGCTGTTATCAAGCTTATCGTAGTTATTGTTTATGCTGATAGAATCAATTGAAACAAAAACTGTTATATCCTTTGTACTTTCTGAATGCCCGATAAAACACAGCGAAAGCAGGAATAAGGAAATTGCAATAACTAACGGCTTTTTTACCATTATACCATAAAAAGTAATTATTACAAATAAAACAGCAATAAAAATATATAATTTAAGAGGGTTATGTTGTTTTTCACTGTTATCGGCTTCAGATGGAGCTTCAGTTATCGCTTCTGTACACTCTGTAACAATCTCCTCGCTTGTTGCAGGCATTGTTGTCTCTTTCTCTTGTGCTTCTGCCTTTAAAGTAGCGGTTTCCTTCGGTGGTTCTTCATTTGTCGGGATTTCCTTTTGTTCTTCAACGGTAAATTTCCCCTTATATACAGCACTCATTTTATTGGCAGCAGCGATTGCACATACGCTCTGATATGTGGCGATGGTATCGGTTGCCCCGTTATATGTATGCATGAACCCATCGGCGGTTTTAAAGGCTAAAAGGGCATTATAAACTCCCTCAAAGCGGGCATCTGTTTTAACATCACCGCCTAATGCTGAAAGTGCTGTAATTACCTGAGCAGTTGTTTCGGAGTTTGGAATATTATTAGCTGAAAAGCTGCCGTCAGCATTCTGAACGCTATCTAAAAAGTTCAAAGCGTTATCAATTGCGAGCCTGACCTCTTCCCTTCCTCTATATGCGGAAAGAGCATAAATTGCCATTGCAGTTATATCACAATCAGGTGTATCACTTTTTAAGGCAAAGCTACCGTCTGTATTTTGTTTTAATAAAATATGATTTATTATTCCGTCAATTGTGTTTATTGCCCCTGAAGGTTCTTTATAGCTGCCCGAGGAAACTGCAATAAGTGCCCATATATATGCGTTGAGCCCTTGCCTGCCTAAATTTTCCCGAAAGAACACACCGTCATTAAGAAGGTTAATGCCTTCAAAATTTTCAGCATTTTCACCCAATAGCGTAACAGCAATTATAATTCTGTGCCATTCCGTGGCTTTTGATGGGCTTAGCTTACTTTCAGTAAGGTATTTGCCTTTTACATATTCTCTCAAACCATCCATATATAAAGCCTTGTTAAAGTCTTCTCCTGAAACAAGCAATGCGATGGCACTCCAGTCCGAAACGGAGCTTCCGGGAGAAGAAAGTGCATCCCTTAATGCTTGTGCATTTACAGACCATATGTGGGATAATAAGAGAACAATTGTAATTGTTATTGAAATTATTTTCTTCATTGAGCTATATCATCTCCGTAATGCAATGTAAAGTAGAGTGTAATTTCATCACCATTTGAAGGAATATAATCGCACATTCCTACAGAAGGTATTTCTCCGTTTACAGCAAAAATCCAACCGGATGAGTCTGTAAAGTCAAACTCCGATAGGCAATCCTCTACAGCAATTCCATTTGTATACGAAACACCTTTTTCGTCGAGTAATTGTTTAGCTTCTTCTGTAATATGGGCAATTGAGGTATCAATACCTTCTATTGCAGAAAGATAAAACCCCTCCTTTGTAGTGCCTGAATAAATAGGTGTATAACCGTTATCTTCGAGAAGCTTTACAAGAATTTCAGCACAGTTTTCATCGTTGAATAAGACCTCGGTAGGCTTGATAATATTGCCCAGAGATACATTATCCGCAACCACACTGCAGGTTACAAATTGCTCATCTGCAGGCTCATAATCGGTTAGTTCCAAATTAAAATCCGTAACAGTGCTTGATACAGTTGAAGAAATACTCATCATTATTGCCACAACTGTGCTCAGTATTTTCATTTCAAAGCACCTCCGGTGAGTGGTATAAGGTTTGTAGTCCAGACAAATACTCTGCAGTTTCCCGAAGGATTTTCAATTGCAGACCTGCTGTAGCCTTTAGGTAAGGTTGCTTTTTCCGATTTAATTGATACTACAGCATCGTTTTCATATACTGCAGTGAAAAGCATAACATCTATCTCGTCGGGCAGGTTTGAAATTAGAATGAATTCATTGCCTTCCTGCTCTAATTCTACACCGAAAACATCCACTTCGAGGTGTTTAGGAATTAAAGGTGTCAAGCCCTCCCCTTCTTTAATGCTGATTGTGTAGTGACCTGCAGAATCAAACGATAAAGTGAATGAGCCGTCTTCCTTTGTTGTTGTCACTTCTTCCCCGTCAACTGAAATTATCGCATTTGCAATGGGAGAAATCATGCTTTCCAATTCAGATTCTTCGTAACAACTATACCAGCCAAATGGGTATCCTTTTAAGGTTATTTCAAGTGTTTCAGCTTTGTTTGCTGTAATGCTGTTGCAATTTGTGTTGTTACAGGAAAAAGTGCAGTAATTGTCCATTGCCCAGCTGTCACGGTAAATGAAAAATTCAACTCTGTCTGCATTTTTTACTGTTGCCTGATTTAAAGAATAGCCCGTATAA
>JAFSGW010000018.1 GCA_017440585.1 Clostridia bacterium
GTTAAACGAAGATATAGATGTAGCAATAGAATTGTTTAAAGAGTTTCACAATGATTTATCTTACGAAGATTTTACTATTTCTGACGGAAAGAAGCTAACAGATGCACAGTTAAAAAGAAAAGCTGAAATGCTGTTGGACAACAGCCATTTAGGGACGTACATTTTTTGGTATCATTTTCTTAACTTAAACTAAAATAGCACCATTTCGTGTACGTCCCCAAATGGTCCCAAAACATCTTAAATTAACTTTACCAAATAAAAACTCGCCCACTTGAGCGAATTTCACTTTGCACGCAGTGCAAAATTTCACCGCGAAGCGATTTCACTGTCGCTTGCGACAATTTCACTGAACAAATAAAAGGACGCCTCAGCGTCCTTTTTTATTTGTTCTTCACACTGTCCAGCTCAAAGGTAAACCTTGTCCAGCTTCCTTCTTCGCTTTCTGCATATATTTCGTTGTCGTGAGCCTTCATAATGTTTTTCACAATATAAAGCCCAAGCCCTGCCCCACGCTTTGCGGAGCTTCGTGACTTATCCGTCTGATAAAAGCGGTCCCATATGTGGTTAAGCTCCTTTTCGCTTAAGCCGTTGCCCGAGTTTTCAATGGAAACCTTCGTTTTACCCGACAGAGTTTTTATCTTTATGGCAATCCTTCCGCCCTCGGGGGTAAACTTCACCGCATTGTCCATAAGGTTTGTAATAACACGGTAAACAGAGTCGCTGTTGCCCACAACAGACATGGCATCGTTTTCAAAATCAACCTCCATGTCAATTTTCTTTTCGCTTATGCTCTGTTCAAAGGCAACAATCGCCTTTCTCACACTTTCCGTAATATCAAAGGGCACCATCTTATACTCAATCTTACCGCTGTTAAGCCTGCTCATTTCCAATAGGTCATTTACAAGGCGGTTAAGCCTCTTTATTTCGCTAAGTACAATTTCGAGATACTTCTTATGCTCCTCCTCGGGAATAGTGCCGTCAAGCACGCCCTCAACAAAGCCCGAAATAATTGTCATAGGTGTTCTCAGTTCGTGGCTCACGTCAGAAATAAAGGAGGACTGCACCTCGTCCATTTCACCAAGAGCAACAGTCATCTGGTTAAAGCTTGCCGCCAAAAGCCCCAATTCACCCTCTGCATCACGGCTTACCCGCTGGGTAAAGTCACCTGAGGCAATTTTCCTTGCAACCAGGGTCATTTCCTTTACGGGCTTTGCAATCCTCTGTGAAAACCACGCCGCCACCAGAAGGGTGAGCATAATTACAAATACCACCGCAAAGAAGAACATTTTCATAACGCCTAACTGCATATTCTGAATATAGGGCACCGTACTGCACACAATAACCGCACCCTCTATGCCACGCCTTGTCCGCAGCGGTGTTGTCACATAAAGAAACTTTTTGTCAAGTGCACCGCCCAGGTCACCCTCACGGGCAACAGTTTCGCCTCCTACAGAATCAAGGATAGCCTCCATGGCAACATTGCTTTTTTTAAGCTGTCTTTCGCTAAAGCCTACACCAACAACAATATTACCCCTAACGTCGGTTATAATAAAGCCCTGACCCTCATCGTTACCTATAAGGCTCATAACCTCACTAAGACCTCTTGCATATTCCATGCCTCCTCCTGCATCAATCAGGTATCCGCTCATTTTGGAAACCTGCTCTGCACGGGAGTCAAGGGTTTTATAAATAGACGACTTGAAATAAGCCCCAAGCTGTGTATAAAGCACTATCGCCGTAAGGCTCATTGCAAGTATAACTATCATTATGTTGTATATAAACATTTCGCGAAAAAGCGTTTTTTTCACCATATTGCCCGCCCCGTTATTTTACTTCAAATTTATAGCCTACGCCCCATACAGTACGAAGCTCCCACGCATCCTCAAAGCCTTCAAGCTTTTCACGGAGCCTCTTTACATGCACGTCAATTGTACGGCTGTCACCGTAGTAGTCAAAGCCCCACACATCCTCCAAAAGCTGTTCACGTGTGAAAACTCTGTTGGGGTGCGACGCAAGAAAATAGAGAAGCTCAAGCTCCTTAGGGGGTGTTTCAATCACGTTTCCGCCCACCGTAAGCTCATAATTTGTAAGGTTTATGGACAAATCCTTGTATTCAATCACCTTAAGCTCGTCCTCATCCTTCATGTAACGGCGCAACACCGCCTTTACCCTCGCCACAAGCTCCTTACCTTCAAAGGGCTTCACGATATAGTCATCTGCACCCAATTCCAGCCCTAAAACCTTGTCGAAGGTTTCGCCCTTTGCCGTCAGCATAATAATTGGCATATCGCTTGTTTTTCTTATTTCCCTGCAAACGGTAATTCCGTCCACCTTGGGCATCATAATGTCCAAAATAGCCATGTCGGGCTGACGATTCTTAAACTCCTCAAGAGCCCTTTCCCCGTCAAGGCACACACTTGTCTCATAGCCTTCCTTTTCAAGATAAAGCCTTACAAGCTCGCAAATATTGGCATCGTCATCAACAATCATAATTCTCGCTGTTTTTTTCATAGCCATTCCTCCTTGCCATATTTTCAGTATATCATAAAAAAAAGTATTGTGAAATCTTTTTTTTAAGTGTATAATACTAATATATTTTGGATATGTATTTTTTATTAACAAAAAATGAATTTTACAAATATTTTCCAACTCTACCAAAGAAAGGTTTGATATTATGAAATTAGGTATAGTAGTTCATGCACCTTTTTTCTATATCTCTATGTATCCTTATAAAACTCTCTAAATGGCTATAAACAAAGGATTGTCACAAGAGCAGAATTCTATATATTCCCGCATAACTCCGTATATCTCATAAAAAATTGGTGTCAGGAATGGTGTCAGGGCGTATATAAGACTATTAAAAGGGTTTGACACATTGATAAATTTGATATAATTTTTCTACAACAAAACACACTACTGTTTCTTCCGGACAGTAGTGTTCTTTTTATTATAAAATGCATAATTCTATTGTCTCTGTATTAGATAAGTATTGGTATGCATAAATGACCTTTTTATGAATACATAATAGAAAATGAGAGGGAGCAAGGTGTATTTCAACCTTGCTCCATTTAGAATATATGTGCTGTTTAGTTCAACAAATTGGAATTTGTTATTTCCTTTGATATTCAAGAATATCCCCTGCATTACATTCAAGGACTTCGCATATTGCTGCGAGGGTAGAAAAACGAATAGCTGTCACTTTGTTATTTTTAATTTTAGAAAGATTGACATTGGAAATGCCAA